>NZ_FQZD01000001.1 GCF_900141835.1 Propionispora hippei DSM 15287
TATATATGTGCGACGGCGTGCCTATTGAAGAATGAACCGGCGAGTTACAGTATCTAGCGAGGTTAAGTGGAAGACACGGAGCCGAAGCGAAAGCGAGTCTTAATAGGGCGACTAGTTAGATATTGTAGACCCGAAACCACAGTGATCTATCCATGTCCAGGTTGAAGCGCAGGTAAAATTGCGTGGAGGACCGAACCCGTGAACGTTGAAAAGTTTTGGGATGAGATGTGGATAGGGGTGAAATGCCAATCGAACGTGGAGATAGCTGGTTCTCCCCGAAATAGCTTTAGGGCTAGCCTCAGGAAGTAAGTACAGACGGTAGAGCTCTGATCGGGCTAGGGGCCATAACGGTTACCGAACCCAGTCAAACTGCGAATGGCTGTACTGGAATCCTGGGAGTCAGACTGCGAATGATAAGATCCG
>NZ_FQZD01000004.1:300000-377545 GCF_900141835.1 Propionispora hippei DSM 15287
TCCGTAAAAATATAGAAGAATTTACTTTTTCCGATGGCAAAAAGGTCTACTTGCTGGCTGAGGGAAGACTGGTAAATTTGGCTGCCGGTGATGGTCATCCGACGGAAATCATGGATTTATCGTTTGCCATGCAGGCTCTGGCCGTTATGCATATTGCGGAGCATCACAGCGAAATGAGTAATAAAGTATATATAGCCTCCGATGAACTGAATTCACGGGTAGCGCTTTTAAAATTACAGGCAATGAACATAACGATTGATCATCTGACAAAAGAACAGGAACAATATTTAAAGCAGGCTTAAGGATAAAACCATGCCGATGCTTTAGACAATCTAGGGACCACTGATTCATTGAATTACGCGTCTTGGCGGATCTTTTTCCGTTTGAGTGTGTCAATAAAACCCTGAAATAGCTGACCTTTCCCAGGGGTTTTACTTTCTTGCCAGGGACGACACTCATTAAATCAGTGGTTCCTAACTCCTGCGGGAATGCAGGAGAGAAAGGACGGTGTAAAATGCCTCAGACAATTATTTTAAAGAATGTTGAACTTTTATCTGACTGTGATGAACTGATTCAAACAGATATTACGATCAGTGACGACTGCATAACAGGTATCGGCACCGCTATGGAAGCAGGTGATAAGACAAGAGTTATTGACTGCACTGACAAACTGGCCATACCGGGACTGATTAACACACATACCCATGCCGCCATGTCGTTGTTCAGAAGCTATGCCGATGATATGCTGCTGATGGATTGGCTGGAGAATAAAATCTGGCCGGCCGAGGCTAACTTAACGGCAGAAGATGTATATTACGGAACATTATTGGCTATTGCCGAAATGCTGAAAACAGGTACGACCACCTTTGCCGATATGTATTTTTATATGCCCCAGGTTGCCGAAGCGGTTGCCGAAAGTGGCATACGAGCAGTGCTGGCCAGAGGCATGACCGGTTTGGGCGCCAATGCGCTGCAGTCATTGGCGGAAAGTGAGGCCTTTTACCATGAGTATCATCATACGGCAAATGAACGTATTACGGTTATGTTAGGACCTCACGCGCCTTATACCTGTCCACCGGATTATTTAAAAAAAGTGGTGTCCTTAGCCCAGAAGCTGGATGCCGAGATTCATATCCATTTATCGGAAACAGCCGGTGAAGTGGAAAATTGCTTTAAGCAGTATGGGAAGTCGCCGATTGAATTAATGTCTGAATTAGGCGTACTGGACTGCGGTGTATTGGCAGCTCATTGTGTACACGTTTCGACTGAGGATATTCAGATCATGCGGCAAAAGCAGGTCCGCGTGGCGCATAATCCGGGAAGCAATATGAAATTAGCCAGCGGTATTGCACCTGTGCCGCAGATGTTAGCTGCCGGCCTTTGTGTTGGTCTGGGAACCGATGGGGCTGCAAGCAACAACAATTTGGACATGCTGGAGGAAATCCGGCTAACAGCGCTGCTGCATAAAGTTAACACTCGTGATCCTCTGGTTATACCGGCTCAAACCGCTGTTAAAATGGCAACTGCTTTTGGGGCGCAAGCGTTGGGCTTGGCTGATAAGGTTGGACGCTTAGCTCCGGGCCTTAAGGCAGATATTGTGCTTCTCGATATGGATTCTCCTCACTGGTGCCCCAGACACAACCGTTTATCATTGCTGGCTTACTCAGCCTCAGCCGGCGATGTTCATACCGTTATTGCCAATGGCAAAATTGTGGTTGAAAATCGCCGGTTAACAACAATAGACGAAGAAAAGCTGCTTTATGAGGCGCATAAGCGCAGTATGAGATTGACAGGAAAATAAGCTTGGACTGTTTGTCCTGCTTCTGTTTATACGTACCTGCAAAGGAAGTGATCTGGTTTGAAAATAGTTGGACAAGCTGCAAGAATGAACGGTTTGATGTCAGCCATCTTTACCCAAATGGATGACCTGCGGCAGGCGAGAGTCTGTGAAGGCAAAGATGTGATTACTTTAAGTATTGGCAGTCCCGATATGCCGCCGGCCAAGCACATTATGCGTGCCTTAACCGAGGCGGTAAATGATGCAGAACGCTACGGTTATACCCTGTCAAAGGGCAATGCTGACCTGTTGGATGTGATTGCCTCCTGGTACCGGCAAAAGTTTAATGTTGGTTTAGATGCCCGGAACGAAATTCATTCCCTGATGGGATCTCAGGATGGCTTGGCTCACTTGTCTTTATGCCTGGTTAACCCTGGCGATGTGGTATTAGTTCCTGATCCGGGTTATCCCATCTATACGGCAGGACCGCTCATCGCGGGCGCTGAAATTCATTATATGCCGCTTAGACCGGAGAATCATTATCTTCCTGATTTAAGTGCCATTAGCGAAGACGTATTGCGGCGAACTAAGCTCATGATTCTCAATTATCCGAATAACCCGCTGGCCGCCATAGCCCCTAAAGAGTTTTTTGCCCAAGTGGTTAATCTGGCGCAGCGATATTCCTTTGTCGTTTGTCACGATTTCGCCTATAGCGAACTGGTCTTTGACGGATATCGCCCGGATAGTTTTTTATCTGTTCCTGGTGCTAAAGAGGTCGGTATAGAGCTCCACTCACTGTCTAAGACATACAATATGGCAGGCTGCCGCATTGGATTTGCTGTTGGGAATGCCAGGGTAATCGAATTACTGGGCCGCTTAAAATCCAATATAGATTATGGTGTATTCTATCCGGTGCAACAGGCTGCTATAGCGGCTCTTAGCGGTTCACAACAATGTGTGAAAGATTTGGCGGCTATGTATCAGCGCCGACGCGATGTTCTTGTTGACGGTTTAAAGCGGACCGGTTGGAATATACCAAAGCCTAAGGCTTCGATGTTCCTTTGGGCGCCGGTGCCCACCAGGCAGAGTTCGTTGGCTTTTACGGTGGATCTTTTACAAAACACAGGGATTGCTGTGATTCCCGGTATTGCTTTTGGGGCTTGTGGTGAAGGGTTTGTTCGCATTGCGCTGGTACAACCGGAAGACAGGCTGGCCGAAGGCGTAAACAGGGTGGCAAGCTGGCTGGAAAAATTATAAAAAATGTCATAAAATCGTTTCAATACAATATATACACTACATATAGACTGTACTGAAATGATTAATTGATGTGTAAAAACGAATAGCATGGATATTTTCGGATTATTTCACATATTTTACTTGATAGCAGGAGTTATGGCTATTTTAGCGAATAGTATAAGGTACTGTATTTTTGAGGTGGATTGATTAAACGTGATGGATCAAATCAATATTGCAATGCTTGAGACAGTAGTCAATCACATTTCTTCTTCTTTGATCGCGGTGAATTCATCGGAAAAAATAACCCATTTATATGTTCATAAACATAATGCCCGCAATCTCCAGTATCTGGTCGGAAGAAGTTGGTTTGATTTATTGAAAAGAGTTGTCACTCCGGAAAACTATACGACCATTCATAATGCATATTATGAGTGTGTTACTTCACAGCAGCCGGTATATATTTCGAAGTTATGCCATATTGATATTCGTGGCCTAACGGAATATTACTCCTGTTCTTTTTCTTTCTTGCCTCAATATAGCACAGTCATTGTATTTATGAAAAATATTACTGAGTCTTTGCTGATCGAAGAAGAGTTTACCTGTATGTCTGAACAGTATGAGTCACTCAATCGTGAATTGTGTATTGCCATGTCTAACTTAGAATTTCATATGATGGACATCGAGCAGGCTCATAAGAAAATTGCCGCATTGTATCGAATTACTTCCATTGTGCAAAAAACAGTCAACGAACAGGAAGTATTAAATGAAATTTTAGACGGCATTACCCGTGAGTTGGGTTTTACCCACGTGTCAATCATGTTGTTTGATGAAAAGCGCAAGGAGCTTAAAGTGACGGCGCAACGGGGACTTGCTGATGCCTCACGGCGCATTCCTTTGGGGAGAGGCATAACCGGTTATGCCGCATTGCACCGGGAATTAGTTTATGTGGAAGATGTATCCAAGGATTCCCGATATATTACCGGAAGCAGTGATTGCATCAGTGAAGTGGCGATTCCTCTAGTTGTTGATGACCGGTTGTTTGGTGTGTTAAATGTGGAAACTACTGACGGACGGATTCTCCAGTCCTACGATTTGGATTTATTGCGCTCACTGGCAAGTCAAATTGCCATGACAATAGCTCATGCCAGTCATGTCTCGAAAGTGGAAATCCAGGCGATCACCGATGGCTTAACCGGGCTGTATAATTACCGCTATTTCAGGACCATTTTGACGCAAGAGCTGAAGCGGGCTATGCGCTATAGACGTTCGCTCTCCTTGATTATGATTGATATTGATTATTTTAAACACTATAATGATACAAACGGACATTTGGCCGGTGATGCCGTGTTAAGCACGGTAGCCGGTTTGATCAAACAGTCCTGCCGGGATGTGGACATTGTTGTAAGATATGGCGGTGAGGAGTTTGCCATATTATTGCCGGAAACCAGTGAGGCGGAAGCCTATCTGCTGGCAGAGAGGATCCGCAAGGAGATTGCCGAATATTCATTCCCAAATGGAATGGCTCAGCCAAACGGGCAGGTGTCGGTAAGCGTAGGAATCGCCAGCTATCCGGAGGATGCCTACTTCGATATTGAGTTGATAGAATGTGCGGATATTGCTTTATACACAGCAAAGCATGCCGGTAGAAACTGTGTTAAATTATTTGGAGAAAAATCTGACAAAACTGATTCGACATAATCAGACTTATGTATGAATCGGGTAATGGTAGGTGTCATAATGACGCAAAATATACTAGGTGACTTTAAAGAATATTCTTTAGCAGGAACTGCCCAAGAAGTAAACTTTATAACAGACGTACTACATTTACCTATGCATTCCTGTATTTTAGATTTATATTGCGGATATGGCCGACATACGATTGAACTTGCCAAACTGGGCTTTAATATGACAGGCGTGGATGCCACGGCTGAGTTTTTAGAAATAGCCACACAAAAAGCGCAGGAGGAAAACGTAGCAATAACTTTTTCCCAATGCGATATGCGTAAGCTTTGTTATAATCAGAGCTTCCATGCTGTAATCAACATGTTTGCCGCTTTTGGTTACTTTTCGGATAGCGAAAATGCGCATGTCTTGCATTTGATCAATCATTCTCTTTATTCAGGCGGGTTGTTTTTAATTGATTTACTGAATAAGGACTGGATGATTCGTAATAGTTTAAATCGCTATTGGCGGCATCCTAGTGGAGAGTATGTGTTGTCCTACAAGGTGGAATTGCAAAACGGTATTGCAACGATGAAACGGCAGCTGATTAACCAGGTAACTGGAGTTAAAACGCAATATGAATTTGCTTTACGTTCTTATTCGCTCTCGGAGATGATTACCATCTTGGAACAAAGTGGTTTCGTCATCAAATCCACCTATGGAGATTTTGATGGCCGGCCATATGGACCGGAAACACCACGAATGATTATTTTAGCACAGAAAATGTAACACCTGTTGAAAAGATATTTCAACAGGTGTTTTTTTATACACCATCTCCTGTAATGAACTCATAGTATGTTACAGAAGAGTGTGGGGGGATGTTATGCTTATTCGTATTGGCCGCCAGAAAACAAAAACCAAAGTTGTCGGTGTCGCGCTCAGTGGCGGTGGAGTACGGGGGCTGGCACATATTGGCGTTCTAAAGGCCTTGCTTGATCACAACATTCCCATTGATATGATCGCAGGTACTAGCGCCGGCTCGATTGTCGCTTCGCTCTATGCCTGTGGTTATACCCCCAGACAAATGATAAATCTTGCTGAAAAGCTTGATCTATCCAATTTAATTGATTTAAATGTTACCGTCACAGATCTTATTAAGCATAGTATGAAGTGGTTCTTTAGCGGTAAATTCCGGTTTTGGTCTGTACTGCCCACAGGCTTGATTCAGGGAGATAAGCTAGAACGTTTTTTTTCCGGCCTCTGGCAGGAACGTACCGTACATGATACCAAGATTCCTCTGGCGGTGACGGCTGTAGATATTAATTCAGCAAGTACCGTTTTTTTTACGACACCGGTTCCGGGACATCGCACTATCTTAAATGCCAGATATTATCATAATGTGTTACTTACCGATGCGGTGCGCAGCAGTATATCCATACCGGGTATTTTTTTGCCGAAGAAATTCCGTGGCATGACATTGGTAGATGGTGCTGTAAAGAATAATTTACCTACCGACATATTACACCATATGGGAGCTGATTTCATTATAGCCGTAGATTTAGGCTATGCCGGCCAGGCCAATTATGACCTTAAATCGGTTGGTGAAATTTTGTTGCAATGTATTGATATTATGGGACGGGAAGTTACTTTGTTAAAGGGAGAGCAATATGCCGATGTAATCATCCGGCCGGATATGCAGGGTATAAGCTTTAAAAGCACTAAACAGGCCTTGCTTGGCATCAAGCGTGGCGAAGAGGCTGCCCGGACCCAGATTGATGAAATAAAAAAATTGCTTAGCAATTAATTGCGTTGCAAGTTGAGTATGCATATCATACATTAATGACCGACATTCATGACCGAGAAACCGGTCTAGTTGAGGAGGCCTTTGTATGAGTGCAAAATTCTCGGAACTATTTCGTCAAGTGGCAAATTTGGATCAAGTGGTTGGTATAGGACAGGGTCATAAATTAATTCGTGGGCAGAATACGGGACATGAAGCCGTCGTTGTACTAGTACAAAAAAAGCTTAAAAAAAAGGAACTTCTGCGCAATGATCAAATCCCCTCCGCTTTAGCCGGACTACCTACCGATGTTATTGAGGTTGGTAATATTCGTTTATTGAATGCCAACCGTACGGACATGATAAGGCCGGCACAGCCGGGTATTAGTTTAGGGCATTATCAGGTTTCGGCGGGAACTTTTGGTGCTGTTGTATATGATAAAAAGACTCAGGAGCCATTTATTTTATCCAATAATCATGTCCTGGCAAATTTGACAAACGGATCGGATGGTCGCTCGAAGAAGGGAGATCTAATTACTCAACCGGGAATATATGATGGCGCCAGCTTGAGTTTGGACAAGATCGCTATAGGACATTTAGAACGGTTCGTTCCCTTGTCCATGGAATTAATTACACCGCAATGCCCCATTGCGCAGTTTTTTGAAACAACGATTAATAAAATCATTAAAGCCTTTCGTCCCCAATATAAAGTTCAGGTATGGCGGCAAAGCGGCAAAGAAAACCTTGCAGATTGTGCTGTGGCCAAGCCTATTGATAAAAATAGCATAAGTCCTGACATTATGGAGATTGGCCCGGTCCAGGGAATAAAGGAAGCTGTACCAGGGCTGGAGATAAAAAAAAGCGGGCGAACTACCGGCGTAACCCAAAGTACTGTATTAGCTACCGATGTGACGCTTAAAATAAGCATTAATCCCAGTGAATATGCCGTATTCAGTGAACAGATTTTGGCAGGGCCGATGAGTAAGCCCGGTGATAGCGGATCCTTAATTTTAACGCTGGACAATTATGCGATAGGACTTTTATTTGCCGGATCTGATCAAGCCACTTTATTCAATAAAATAGATCATGTTTTGCAATTACTGGATGTTTCTTTAATTTTATAAATACGTAGCGCCTATTTCGGAACTACAATATTTCCAGCGGAATTAACTCCGTATAGCGTTTATTCATTTGATCCTCAATGTGCGAATATTTGGTGGTAGTATCAATTTTTTTGTGCCGCAGCACTTCTTGTACAACTCTTAAATCCTTGGTGCGCAAATATAAGTTGGTCCCACAAGAGTGCCGAAGTAAATGACAACTGAGCATTTGGCTATTTTCCTGCTTAATTCCGGCTTGCTTAAACCAGAAATCCACGATATCCCGTATACCACAGCGGGATAACCTGCCAAACTTATTATGATATGCGGTGGAGAGGAAGAGGGGAGTGCCCCGTTCATCCTTTTCGGCAAAACCACGAATCTGTAGATATTTCAACAACAAAGCCAATGTGTCTGCTCTCAGATAAATCCGTCCGTCACGCTTTTTGCCGCGAACAATCATAATACCGTGGTCTAAATCAATATCTTCCACACTGGCGCGATGGATTTCCACCGTACGTAAACCCTGTAAGGCCATAAACGCAATGATCAAACGGGCCCGTAGGTTATTTACCCCGGCAGCGGGTATTAGACTGATCAGGCTTTGTAACTGAGTTTCATTAAGGTATTTGATGCCTGTAGTCCGTAATAAGGGATCTTCACCGGCAAAAATACCGTCACAAGGGTTTGTTTCCACCAGATTCCTGAGCCGTGCTGAATCGTAGAAACGCCGGATAGCCGTTAACTTGAGTGATACCGTGGATACTCGTAGTTGTCTATTTTCCCACAGATAGTTTCTGTATTCCTTAATATCATCCTGGACAGCCGCTAAAGGATGGATGCGGGCTTCCAGGCTGCACCACTGGAGAAATTGATTAATATTTGACATATAGGTATTTAACGTGTCTTGCGAAGGACGGCCATGGGCCGAATCTCTTTTAATATACTCTTTTATATTTTCTATAAAGTTGGTTGCGTCAATTGCTGTGGCTGATATTTTCAAAATTATCCCTGCCTTATTCAAATTCAATTGGTTTAGCTTAGATATCCCTATAATTATACTTATAAGGATATCTTTTGGCAAGAAAATAGGATGAAACTGGGATTTTGTAAAGGGAGATTACAAACAGGAACCGATGAACATCGTTAATTCAGATTATAGCTATTTATAAGGCCATACAAAGCGGCTAATGAGTTTTTATGTACCGCTAAGGCTTGCCTATCGGACAAACTGAAATACAGGGCGTATTTTCAATTTATGGCGATAATTTTTCGGTAGTGATAATTAGATTTTTTATATATTTATATAATTAATAGAAAATATAGTTGTAAAAAATAATTGACGGATTAGACTGTAAAAAGTAGCTCATTTAAATTTAAATAAAACTAAAACTTTAAAAGTTCCGAACGAACATTATTAATAATTAATAGATCGCAATAAAAAATACGGAAAAACGGTTACCATGATACCTTGAGTCAAGTTTGACCCCTTTCACCCGTTTACTTAACATAATAGATATTATCGGACGTAAAATATTTAAGAAAAAAGGGCTATGGCAGCCCCGCATATGGATAGATAATAGGAATCACCTCGAATGAATCAAATTAATGAAGCATATTTTAAATTATGTCGCTTTCTATGTCTTTAATTCTATGTCTTTAAGTGGATGTTGTTATGATTGGAATTTTTAATTCTTGCCCCGGATAGATACTGGAGCTTTCGTCAATATGATTTATATATTTGATAGCACGGATCAAATCACGAATATCGTTTTGGTTGGTAATGTGTTTTTCAGCGATGCTCCATAAAGTGTCGTTTGTCTCTACCTGGACGACGACATAAGTTTTGGAGTCTAGAAAAATATTGGACTGGGCATAGACATTTTGATAAGTAACAAAAAATAAAAATCCTAAGATGATTCCCAAAATAAAAAATAGATTTGGTTTGTTAAACATAATATCACCTCGAACATTTGTTTGGTATTATTTTAACACGTACATATGTTCTGGTCAATATGCTTTCGAACGAATGTTTGCATTTTTTGTTAACTATTGCTATAATTAGGTTGAGTATTAGGAAATGAGGATGAACATGAACAATGACGCTTATCTAAATTCGCGACAGCAGCAAATATTGGACTATATAAAGAGTACTTTGCGGGCTAAAGGCTATCCGCCATCAGTGCGTGAAATCGGCGAAGCTGTGGGATTGAGTTCCAGTTCTACCGTCCATAGTCATCTTTCCAAATTAGAACAGTTAGGACTGATCAAACGCGACCCAACCAAACCCCGCGCCATTGATGTGCTGGATGAAGCTCCCTGGCGCCAAAAACATTTGACTCCTGTCCCTTTGGTTGGCTGTGTCACAGCGGGACAGCCTATCTTAGCTATAGAAAATATTGAAGAGACCTACCCCCTGCCGACAGAACTGGTTCGGGACGACAATGTTTTTATGCTGACTGTGAAAGGAACCAGTATGATCAATGCCGGAATTCTTGACGGTGACTATATTCTGGTCAGAGAGCAAAAAGATGCAAATAACGGCGATATTGTTGTAGTGCTTATTGATAATGAAGAAACTACGGTGAAACGATTTTACAAAGAGAAGAATGTCGTCCGCTTACAGCCGGAAAATGATCAAATGGCTCCAATTTATGTAAAGGATGTAGCCATTGTTGGTAAGGTTGTTGGTGTATTGCGATTATTGTAAATCGTAAACAAAAATAAAAAGACAAGAGATAAATTTACCTCTTGTCTTTTTTATTTATCTATTATTTATATTATTTTTGATCATGCAAGTTTTTGGTGCCTACCCGCACAATCCGGTCATCAGGAGGAAATTCATCTTTAGCCAACAGTTCCCGGCTGATTTCCTTGCCATTCAATTGCTTAATCCGGTAGGTTGTCACCTGGAAGCCTTTTTCCCCTTCCGATTCTACCACTTCTTTCCCCAATTCCAGCTCCGGGTCCTGTTTCACAATTGTATTTGGTTCTATCACCTTTTTGTCTGTAGCAGTCACTGTAATTTCCGGACGCTTTTCACTCTTACCGAATACGTAAATGGTCAGATGGGTATCGGTTAATTCACTGCCAATAAAAATGTTATGGTCTGATGAATTACTAAATCTAAAATCAAGTAAATTGTCGGCAACCGTTGCATCCTGTCCCAATGGTACATATCCAGGTGGACGATAATGAGAAGTTCTTTCCAAAATATTCATATCGGCCAGCAACACTGCGTTATACAAAGTGCTGCTAACCTGACAGACGCCGCCACCCCAGTCGGGAACCAACTTACCGTTAATAAAAACAGGCGCTTCTTTATAGCCGTATTCCGCCAGACGTAAGCCAACAGTTTGATTGAAGGAAAATGTTTCACCTGGACGCAATAAGATATTATTTACACTTTTGGCAGCCAAACGGATATTTTGTACACGATTTTCATTTTGCGAATTAAATTGTGTAGTGTAACTTGCAATGAGATCATCAATGCTTTTCAAATCTTCTAAGACGATGTTAGGTTTGGTAACATTCACAACCAGAGAAACTTTATAAGGAAAACTATCGGCATTAATCTTGTCATTAATTGCCTTGGTAGTAGCTTCCACATCTACCTTTAGTCCCTCTGTATCAGGGATAGAGACAATTTTTACCCCATGTAACACTACTCTGGCACTTTGCGGTTCTTGATTCAGCGTAGTCGCAATAGAAGTTAGTATCTCACTGAGTTTTTCCTTATCATAAGCAAAATTAATAGGCAGTTGATAGCCTTTATTAATAGTGATATACCGTTCTTGCAGACGCTGAATGATATTACCGCTTCGGCCGACCTGATAAGCCTGCTTAATTAGTGAATCAATATCTGCTGACAATTTAATTTCTGTAGGCTGGATTGTCCATTCACGATCTTTATAGATCAGTATTAACGGATTTTTGGCGAGACGGTCGTTCAGCAGTGTAGTCAGCTTGGTCCGGGCCTCTTCTTCGGAGAGGCCACCGACAGGAATATTAGCAATTTTGACGCCGGTATAAATTTCATCTCTAACGGCAAACGCGGCGTTGGCAGCAAATAAACTAACCGAACTAAATAAAACAATAATAGCTAAAAAGAGAATAATATTGGTGGTACGTTTTCCTGATGCAATTTGCACAGTCTAGCACCCTTTCATGTTTAGCTTGAATGAGCGAAAACTGGGAAGTGAGAAAATCCCCGCAATGGCGGGGATTTTACTCAGTTTATTGAATATTCATTGAGAGTTCAACAAATTTCCCAGCAAGTTTTGCTTTTTGCAGTACTTCTTCTGTAATTTCTCCACCCTGATCCACTATAATTACGCCATTATCTGTCTCAATACGACGGCTGGCTTTTTTCCCTAACAAGAATTTACGGTGTTTGTCGTCCACCTTCTTTTCCGGTTCTTCTTGCTGCTTTTCCGCTGCTTCGACCGGCAGCGCAGTTTTTACCACCGGTGCCGGTGCTACTTCTTCCTTAGGCTGGACAGGGGGTTCTTTGGTTACCGGAACAGTTGTTTCAGTAATAAAGGCATCCTCTTCGGCGATAACGGTAACTTGTTTACCAAATGTAATAACTCGTTGCGCTGCTAAGGTGAGCGCTTCACCTTTTACATCCTCAATATCACAAGCAACAATTTTTCCGTTTTCGTCAATATTAAACTCGACTACCTTACCCAATATCCGGCCTGTCTTGGTCACGATTTTGGTGTCTATAATTCTAATGTCGGCAGCTAACAACTTCTCATAATCAGGTGCTGTGGAGACTGATAATACTTCATCGCTGCCTTCCACCGTGACAGCATATTCACCAATGCCGGCAATAGCGGAAAAAGGCAATAGTTTTGCTCCTAAATACCATTTACCGTCGTCAATAATTAGTGCGGCTACGCTTCCCTCGCTGGAATTAATCACTAACCCTTTAACGCTGCCTAACTCTTTACCTTCGCTAATACTAATCACTTGTAACCCTAAAATGTCTACACTCTTTTTCATTTACAGTACTCCTCCTAGAATTTAAAATATTAACTTAGGTTGCGCCATTCGCGAAACTCAGTATTAATTTCTTCCATAATTGCTTCCGGGATGCTGTTAAAGGGGACAAACCCCAACCGATGCTGAAGCAAGGTATTTTTGATAATTCGTAAAAAAGCCACTGTCGAGATAAATTCCTGCTCTAATAATGGATCGTTGCGCAGTCCTGATAAGTTGCGCCCATCTGAAAATATTTGTATTGCCTCATCATAGAGTCCTTTATTTTTTAGGATATTGCCTATTTCGACAGTTAAGAACGGAGCAGTATCATCTTCCGGATATCGGGACAAAGCCTGCCGGAAAAGAGTAAGCGCTTGATTAAAGTTTTTTTGCTCCTTTTCCAGATAGGCCATTTCCATTAATTCTTCCAGTGAAACAACCGGTGCAGCTAAATCGGTGAACGGAATAGCCTGAGGCAGTTCTTCAGCAACAGTTGCGGAAACAATATCCTGGTTGGCAGCTATTGAAACGGTAGCTGCCGTTTCGAATTCAGCTGTTTCGGCGGTTATCGCCGGATTGATAAAATCAATCAGATTAGGATTATCTGTTTTTTTCACTTCTTCAGCCACTTCCTCTATATGACATTCCTCGTTATCATTTATCTGTTGAAGTATAATCGGCGCCACCGGCTCCGGTTTTTCCTGAGGATTGTTATAAGATGTATACTCTGTTTCCAGTACTGCAACAGAAGCTGCAGTCACAGCAAATTCCGGCTGAGTTTCTGTGATCACTTCTACCTTTTCCGAAGGCAGCAGTGCAAGCGACGGTGGGATATGGCCCGCAACACTGTCGGCGACAGGGATTTGGGCCGCTGTGCAGGCTTCGGAAAAAGTCTCGGAATGTATTACTTGATGAGTTGACTGGGTAGGTTTACAGGAAGCATCATATTGAGCAACAAAATAAGCAAAAATGATAGCAAAAAACAACAAAAAAATAACACTGCCGGACAAACCGGCAAAATCTACTACAATTCGCGGCAAAATCAGACTAATAAATAAAGCGCATATGGCACATAAAATCAGGGACTTTATATGCAAGGTTACGCCAGTTAGTCTGTTTCCCAGCTTATAAACGATCAGTGTAGTTGCTGTCACTGCCGTTAAGGTAACAATAATATACTCCAAAACTACCACCATAAAATGTTTATTTTCTAAAATTATCTATATTTACATTCGACATGCTATAGAATATTCCTGTCTGTTTTTATATAAGATGATAGAAATATGTTAATTATTCGAGTTATCTGAGGTTTTCCATTTCTGCCGCCGCTCCCATTACCCCCAGTATGACATGCTCTAAGGTTAACCCCCCTTGCAAATAGACGGCATAGGGCGGACGGAGCGGACCATCCGCACTAAGTTCGATGGAAGAACCCTGGACAAAAGTACCACCCGCCATAATAACGGCATCGCTATAGCCCGGCATGCCGCTTGGTTCCGGTTTCACATGAGAATCGACCGGAGAATATTTTTGCAGTCCCCGGCAAAAAGCCACCATTTTCTCTGGTGAATTCAGTTGGATAGCCTGGATAATATCGCTGCGCCGTTCGCTTAGTCCGGGAAAGGTAGTATAACCTGACAGGGAGAAAAAGGCAGCAGCAAAAATGGCACCTTTCACGGCTTGCGCCGTGGTGTGAGGAGCCATAAACAAGCCCTGGTAGAGCAAGCGGTTGCCGCTAATCGAAGATCCCACCTCACTGCCTATGCCGGGGGCAGTAAGACGGTAAGCGGCCATTTCAACCAAATCCGAACGACCTGCAATGTAACCGCCGGTAGCTGCCAAGCCGCCACCAGGATTCTTGATTAACGAGCCGGCCATGATGTCCGCTCCGGCTACTGTCGGTTCAAGGCTGTCCACAAATTCGCCATAGCAGTTGTCGACAAAGCAGATACAATCCGGTTTGATCCTTTTTATAAACTCACAGATAGCGGTAATTTGGCTGATCTGTAAGGGATTTCTAAGACTGTAGCCGCGGGACCGCTGAATAAGAGCTACTTTAGTTTTGGCGTGAATGGCGTTCTTTAGGGCGGCAAAGTCCACCTCACCACTTGCGGTCATGGCGATTTCCCGATAGGCAACTCCGAAATCCTTTAGAGAGCCGGGGCTATCTTGGGCATAGCCAATGACTGATTGCATGGTATCATAAGGTGCACCGGTAACGGCAAGCAGTTCATCGCCGGGGCGCAATATACCAAATAATACAGTAGCCAGTGCGTGCGTACCCGATACAAATTGAGTTCTAACTAAGGCTTTTTCCGCACCGCAGACATCAGCCCACACTTCTTCCAGTTTATCGCGGCCGGCATCATTGTAACCGTAGCCGGTGGTGGCACTGAAATGATAGCTGGCAATCTGATGCTTGCGAAAGATTTCTAATATACGGGCCGTATTTTTTTCGGCAATATCATCGACGGCTGAATAATAAGGTTTCACTTCTTCTAACGCTTTGTGACGTAAAGCCAATAAAGATTCGGAAAAACACATTGTCTACTTCTCTCCTGTTATGTATATACTATAACGTTTGACTAATTCAGGTGTTAGGGAAACTTTTACGCGGATCGCCTCAGCTTGATAATCAACGTTATGAACAACGGCACAGTTATATAATTGTGAAATAATGCCGGTGTCATTATATGGTATAAATAATTCAGTGTCAACTGTTTGGCTGTCCAAAAGTTTTTCTATTTCCTGCAACAGCCGGTCAAGACCGGCGTTTTTTTTCGCTGAAATGGCGACACTGTCTTTCTGCAGCAACAAATCGCTTATCTGTTCCGGGTCGTTAATTTGATCAATTTTATTAAATACTGTAATCAATGGTTTATTGCTTAGTTCCAATTCAGCAATAACCTGCAGCACAGCATCACTTTGTTCCTGGAGAAGCGGACTGCTGGCATCCACTACGTGCAGCAGAATATCCGCGTAGGAAATCTCCTCTAAAGTAGCCCGGAAAGCAGCCACCAGTTGGTGAGGAAGCTTTTGAATAAAACCAACGGTGTCTGTTAGCAGGGCTTCCTTCCCATTGCCTAGCGTGAAGCGTCTGGTTGTAGGATCTAAGGTAGCAAAAAGCTTATCTTCCGCCAATACCTCGGATTGAGTCATTTTGTTGAGTAAAGTAGATTTACCGGCATTGGTATAACCAACTAAGGCTATGGTTGGTACGCGTGCTTCCTGCCTTTTGGCGCGATGTAAGTTACGTTTGGCACGAATGGTATTAATCTCACCCTCAAGAAAACTGATTCTGGAGCGAATCCGGCGGCGGTCTACCTCCAGTTTGGTTTCGCCGGGGCCGCGTGTCCCAATCCCGCCTCCTAATCTGGAAAGAACCAAGCCCTGTCCGCTTAAGCGGGGAAGGTTATATTTTAATTGTGCTAATTCCACTTGCAACTTACCTTCATGAGAACGGGCACGCTGTGCAAAAATATCTAAAATAAGGGCTGTGCGATCGATAATTTTAACGCCTAAAGCCTGTTCGATATTTCGTTGCTGGGAAGGGATAAGTTCATCGTCAAAAATAATCATGTTGACATTTTGTTGTTGACGCAAAAGACTAAGCTCTTGTATTTTTCCACGGCCAATAAAAAAAGTGGCGTCCGGTCGCTCCCGTTTCTGCCAGGTTTTCCCCACGACACTGGCACCTGCCGTTTCGGCAAGTTGTTCCAATTCCTGGAGAGAATCCCGTATATCCCAGGCCTGAGAGCTTTCCAGACCAACAAGCAAAGCCCGTTCCGGCTTTTCCAGATTACTGAACGTTGTTTGGCGTAGTAACGTCTCTTCTATTTGCCTGACTAAGGCCGGAAAATCCAGTTGTACGAAATTCTCTGCCTGGAATGGTCCGGCCATTTCAAAACGGTAAATATCTTCATCGGTAATGCCGGCAATTACGCCTAAGGTAACCTTGGTATCAGCAGGTGTTTCCCCCACCCCGATGGCAGCCATAAAGTCAAAACGCATTTCCTGCAATGCGCTGATATCAACGGCACTTAATTCGCTATTGCCGTTGGGATGAGTATGCAGGCAACGGAGACCGCTTAATCTGTTTAACGAACGTTTTACCGGTAGTTCAGGCAACGAGACAGTGACAGCGTCACCAATGGCAATTTGTATAATCTGTCCTTTTCTATTTATGTAAACCATAACTTCCCGGTTTATTTCCGTAGTAAATGCCGCCAACAAATTGATTAATTCTATTGTGGCCGGCTGATCAGGCGGAATTGTATATTCATATAGCGCGTCCAGGCGGGACAGCATACTTTTACGGATTCCATTAATGTTTCCCTGGATTTTATTCAATCCAATCTCTCCTCTATAACAATAAGTAAATTAGCAGTATTTATCCTAGAGTACCAAAGATTTATTTGTACTGCGTGCCTGACAGAGCTTTTTACGCGTAACACTCTTATAAATCAGCGGTTCCCTAAAAATTCACTGAGTGAAACCATCGAGACTAGTATATAGATTACTATTACTATACAACGGGTACTGCGGTGCGAGCAATTTAAGCCGGGAATAAAATTCCTGATATGATAAGGATTTATAATAAGTAACCCGTATAATATGATAACTGTTTCTATGGCAAAGATAAATAGCTGATTGAAATATAATGGGATACTCAACAAAAAACACGTGATAAGCAAACCAAAGCCGGCAATTATCCGCTTACGGATAAGGGCCTGTAACAGTTTTTTACGCTCTCGTCGTGAAATTTGCATATAAAAATTCCCTCCTCGTCTTTAATTCATTTATTTGTAGATTTCATAGAAAGAAGCTGTCTTGGTTATTAAGTAATCTGTGAGTACCGGACATATCTCATGAGATCTTAATGCAAGACAGCTCCTGCTATATAATTTTTATACTATTTTCTTTTTTCCGTCGTTTGGTTAGGAATGGCATCGGTTTTTTCCACAAGCCCCTGATGTTCATTATTACTATTGGGAAACAAAGTCTGGTAATCATCTGTGCCGGGAATATCCTGGGGAGTGTCGGAACTGCCAAATCTCATAACCGCCTGTAATGCATCTTCGCCATCAAAGCTGTTAAATTCTGTCCGATCTAAAAAAGTGCGCTGAAAGGGAGGCTCTAAAAGTTCTTCTTCGAGCGGCCTAGGGGTAGAATCGGGATGATCAGACGCTTGTTGACACGAAAGACATTTTGAAGCCCAGGGAATGGCATTCAAGCGTTCTTTAGTGATTTCCTGTCCACAAGCGTCGCAAATACCATAGTTGCCGGCAGATAGTTTTTCCAGAGCAGTTTCCACCTCTGCCAACAGCAGCTCTTCATTTTCACGCAAGGCCATGTCTTTACTGCGTTCAAACAATTCATCGCCAATATCAGCAGGATGATTGTCATACATAGATAATTCCCCGATAGAATCAGACATAGCCTTTGAGGTTTCCGCCTCAGCTAAGCGGGAAATCTGGGAACCAAGCCGTTCTTTTTCTTGCAATAAACGAGTCTTATATTTTTGACGTTCACTTTCATTCATTTCATACACTCCGTAATTATTAATGAATTATTTTGGTTACTTCAGCTACCCGCAATCGCTCTTTAGGCGAGCTTACCTGTTCATCACTATGGCCTACACAGATAATGGCGACAGCTCGTAAGCGTGGCGGTGCTTCCACTAATCTTTGTACCTGCGGCTCATCAAAGCCACCGACCCAGCAGGTTGCCAGTCCCATACTTTCGGCGGCCAATAATAGATTTTCTGCTGCCGCCGCCGTGTCCTGGAGGCAATAGAGCTGTGCGCCTCTTTCGCCATATTTTTCATTTGATTTTGCTGGATCGGCCATAACAACAATGGCCACAGGAGCCTCGGCAACCTGTGGCTGGTCAGTACAGGCTGCGGCCAGCCGTTGTTTTACCTTTTCGTTTTTTACTACATAGAAAAACCATGGCTGTAGGTTACCGGCACTGGGAGCCCAGCAGGCAGCTTCGATAAGTTTGGCAATATTTTCATCTGTAACGGGTTCCTGTCTAAAATTTCGTACTGTTTGTGATTCCCTCATACATTCGAAAATTTCTCCTGTCATTTCTATTCCCCCCGGATATTTTACCAGTTTTAAATTTGACCGTTTTTCATTTCCACAATACGAATCAATTCGGCAATAAAACCGCCAATCCCAGGAATATTCAGCATAATCAGACGCCGCAAAAATTCCAGCATTAAAGCAAAAATCAAGGTTGCACCAATGGCTATACCAAATCCTCTGGACAAGCCGGCCACAAAATTTATGGCTATTAATCGAAACGGCTTTTCCAGTAATTCCATATAGTCGGCAATACGCAGGGCCTCAAAATGCCGTACTAATTTTTCCATTTGGAGAGCAAGCATTTCCGATTCATTCTTTTCATTAGCCATAATGAATCCTCCCCGCTTATAATTCCCACTTCAATAAAAAAAAAACCGGTAAATTCCGGTTTTAAAATCACTTTCCTATATCGTTTTATCGGACATCGTCTTCTTCCGCATTTTTTACCATTTCCAGTTGAGCCTGCAGCAGTGTTCTGATACGGGTGCGAAAAATCTGTGCCTGTTTTTGAAGTTCTTCATACTCACCACTCATTTTCCGCACCTTACCCATAGCCTCTTCAATCATTTTTTGCGCTTTGATTTCCGTTTCCTTAATCAATAATTCCGTTTCTTTTTTAGCATTTAACTTTACTTCTTCTGCCGTTTCTTGCGCAATCATCAGTGTATTATGCAAGGTGTTTTCCATATTCTGAAAATGTTCCAGTTTACTGTTTAGACGATCTAAGGATTCCTTGATTTCGATATTTTCCCGGTATAGCTGTTCATAATCTTTAATCACCCGGTCTAAAAACTCATCCACTTCTTCTTCGTTATAGCCACGGAAGCTGCGTTTGAATTCCTGATTATGAATGTCTAAGGGTGTTAGCATTCTTCCACCTCCACTATATAAACCGTTTTAAAAATATACTAGTCCGTCCCTTCTTCGTTTGCCCGATAATTTCACATACCTCTACCCGTCCACGACCGCGCATAGAAAGGACATCACCCTGTTTCACAGTCTGAGCACTATTTTTGGCACTCTGCCAATTCACCTTGATTTTATCTGCCGCAATTTCATCAGCCATCCGGCTGCGGGAGACACCAAAGCCGGCGGCGGCAATCACATCCAGTCGCAGGGACGCAACAGTTGTCTTAATTTCCTTGACCTTCTTTTCCGGTGCCACAATGTCGGTAAGAGCAATTTCAGCCACACTCACTTTGGCTGAGCCGACATCACTAAGGTTTTCCAAGACAAATGCGGCCAATGTCCGGTCAACAATAATTTGACATTGTTCTCCCTGCATTAGGATATCACCAAAAACTTCCCGTTTGATACCCAAGCCGATCAAGGCGCCGAGGACATCCCGATGGGACAAATGATCATAGCGGCCATCCCAGCTTATTTGCAGGGCCGCTATTGGTGAATCCACTTTTCCTAAATAATCGTTACTTATAAAAACAGCTTTATTGCGTTCAGCATCCTCATAACCGCCTAAAGCTTGCAGCACTAGACGCCCATCATAATGAGCAATGATTGTTTCCGCAATAGTAAACCCATAGGGATCAAGAAAATCGCTGATTTTATATTTTCGGCTCCGGAGAGTATTTTCAGCCAGATCCAATAATTGGGCAGCTATCGCCTCGTCCCCGCTGGCACGGTAATAACGTAAGATTTTTTCCCTTTCAGCCATTACTTTTTCCCCAGTTCGCGCGAGCGATTAGCAGCAGCTATAACGGCATCACTTAAAGCAGCCCGAACGCCTCGTTGTTCCAGAACATGAATTCCGGCAATGGTTGTTCCTCCCGGCGATGTAACCATATCACGGAGCTTGCCAGGATGCTCGCCGGTTTCAATGACCATCTTGGCGGCACCTAATAGGGTTTGTGCCGATAAAAGCAGTGCCTGGGCACGGGGCAACCCTGCCCGTACGCCAGCATCGGCTAGTGCATCAATCATAACGAAGGCATAGCCTGGTCCGCTGCCGGATAAACCGGTTACAGCATCCAGTAAGCTTTCCGGCAAATTCACAACTTGTCCAACAGAAGAGAAAATAGCAGAGGCTATTTCACCAGTACCGGCATCGGCAAAGGTTCCCAGCGCAATGGCCGACATTCCTTCTCCTACAGCTACCGGAGTATTGGGCATTACTCTCACTACCGGAACCTGGGGTAACGCCTCTTCCAGCGCAGCAATCGTAAAGCCGGCAACAATAGAAATAACGGTAGTTTCTTTTCTAACCTTGGAAGCGACATGCTTCAAGACCTGGTTAATGACTTGCGGTTTGACAGTCAGAAATAATATTTCGGCTTCCGCCGCTACCGCTGCCCCTTCCGGGGAAGTCCGGATTTGATACCGGTCTGCCAGGTAATGCAACCGTTCTTGCGAGATGTCATTGGCAGTGACTTGCTCCGGCTTGAACAATCCCGCTTTTAAGATTCCCCGGATGAGGGCTTCCGCCATGGCTCCCCCACCCAGAAAACTAATCTTTTTATTTTGTAACAATATAGTATCCCCCTAGAGAAAATTCACTTATTGGCCCAAGGCAGGATAACTTTGTCACCGCTATCCTCATGTGAGCTATATGAGACATCAACATTGGTTGGAGCACATAGGAAAATATCGTTGCCGATTTTCTGTATCGTTCCCCCCAAGGCATACGTAGTTCCGCTGATGAAATCAATCATGCGCTTAGCTACCTCTTTTTCACTGCTTTCAAAATTTACAACCACAGGTTTTCTGTTTTTTAGATAATCAGCTACCGTTTGCGCGTCATCAAAAGAGAATGGCTCGACAACCATTACTTTCATTTGTTTTTGCGCAGTAGGTAAGTTTACTATGTTATTACTGCCGAGTTTTTTCTGTTTGTATTCAGGTTCTTCCACCTTTGTTGCACGTTCTTCTTCGGGCTCCAGTGGCTCAAATAAACCTAAGCTGCCCCATACTTTTTCCATAAACTTCATATACGTACGCCCCCTCTTTCTGACCTTTAATATTGTCTTTGCCCGAAAATACCGGTACCAATACGCACGATATTGGCACCTTCTTCCACTGCAACTATGTAGTCGTTCGTCATTCCCATCGACAGCCATTTAAGGTGATGGCCGGGAAACCGACAGGATTCCAGTTCTTTGAACAATTGATACATTTCACTAAAAATAGGACGCGCTTCCTCCGCAGTTTCATAGTAGGGAGCAATCGTCATCAGTCCGCAAAGGCGCACATGTTCCAAATCGCTGATGCGGCGTCCTAGCGAAACAACCTCCTGCGGCGTTACACCATACTTGGTTTCCTCACCGGCGACATTAACCTGCAGCAGTATATCCTGACATGCATTAAAACTGCCGGCAGCTTTGTCGACTTCGATGACCAATTTTTCACTGTCAATGGAGTGAATCAGATGGAACAGGCGCACAGCCTGTTTTACTTTATTTGTTTGCAGATGACCTACGAGATGAAGCTCCACATCAGGTAACGCCGCGTGCTTTTGCAACGCTTCCTGCACCCGATTTTCGCCAATTGCTGTAATTCCGTTATGAATGGCTTCTTCGATAACTGATACGCCTTGATTCTTGGTAACGGCCAGTAACTTTACACCACTATCCGGACATAATGGCGAGACCGTTCTTGTCTGTAAGGCCTTTTCAATATTTTCCTGTATTTGATTTAGACAATTCCGTATAGACATAATAATCCTCCTGCCGGATATATATATTATTCTCGAATAAACATAATTTTCCTCTAGTTACCTCTTATATTCCATAAATTATTTTATAAATTGAAAAAAATAAATCCGGTTATGGTAAATAGAATAAACCTTACCTTCAACAATAACTAATTCTTGCAGGCAAGGTTTATTTATTAATCAACTATAACATGATAAATGCTGCTAAACGTCCTGTTTTTCCCTGCTCTTTGCGATAAGAAAAAAACAAGCTGGAATTGCAGGCAGTGCAGACCTGGCTATTGATAATATTTTCATCCTTTACGCCCATTTCCCGTAATTGCTGACGGTTAGCTTCCCATAAATTCAGTTTCCAATGAGTTTCTTCCTCCTTTAGCAACGACTCCCAATGAACGAAGCTTGCTCTTAACCGTTCAATGACCGGAGCGTCTACCTTATAGCAGCAGGGACCAATCGAAGGAGCTATGCCCACCAGACAGTCTTCGGGCTGTGTCTGGCAATACTTCTGCATTGCCAGAATTGTTTTGCGGGCCAGTAAAGCCACCGTGCCTTTCCAGCCGGCGTGTACTACGGCAATCGCCTGCTGTACCGGATCAAAAATAAGCACCGGTACGCAATCAGCAAAAAACAACATCAAGGGAATTCCAGGAACCTGAGTTATCAGTGCATCTGTCTGTGGCAAAGACTCCTGATAATTGACGGCTCCCCGGCCATAATCCCGGGCGGTAATCAGATGAATCGAGTCACCGTGTATTTGTTCGGCTGTTGCCAGTGCTGCGGCGGGAATATCCAGCGCCCGGCAATATAACTGTCTGTTTGTCCTGACGGCATCCGGGTCATCTCCCACGTGAAGAGCCAGGTTTAAAGAAGTAAACGGCTCGTTGCTAATTCCTCCCAATCTGGCAGAAACGCCATGTTTCAGACCAAAAGCACTAAAATGACTAAAGGTACCATTCCAGATACCCTCTCTATGCTGAATTGAGAAAGTCCCCAAAGTAGCTCCTCCCTTCATTTGCAAACTCCGCAACGCGTACAATGGTCGCTGCAAGGCGGAGTTGTCTTCCCACTATCGGCCCGCTGCAGTTCCTGCCAGAGATATTCGGTATGAAAGCCCATATTCAGGTGACTCCAAGGGAATATTTCCTCCTCATCCCTGGTGCGATAGAGATAAAATTCCTCCTGCAGGTTATGTTCACACATTGCCCGCTTAAAGTACTTGTAACCGCCTAACCGGTATGCGGTTAGTAAAGCTGACCCAAGACGGCGGTCGCCCCGTGCCAGAATGCCCTGAATATTGGATTCCTTAGCGGTTTCCGCCAATACTTCGATATTTTTATCCTTTTTCAGCGATGTCTGAATGTGCTTCAATTTAGCGTCAATTGTGGCAACGGAGGAAACCGCAAGCCATTGGAAAGGTGTGAACGGCTTGGGGATAAAAGGATTGACGCTTAGTGTCAATTTACCGGCACTGCCCAGTTTCTTCATATACTCTTTAAACTTTCTGGCCATCAGGATAATTTCCTCAATATCTTCATCCCGCTCAAAAGGCAGGTCGATCATAATATACAATCGTATATTATGAATTCCGGCATCGATAGCCAGGCGGATTGCTTCGTACATATGCTCATCAGTGATGCCTTTGTTAATTACATCCCTCATTCTGATACTGGCTGCTTCGGGCGCTAAGGTTACCGTTTTGTGGTTACTGACCGCCAGGGCTTTGACCAAGCGTGGGGTTAGTGAATCGGCCCGCAGGGAAGCAACCGACATATTCAAGCCTTGCTGCACGATTTCTTCGCAAATATCATCAATATTCGGATGATCCGAAATGGCGGCTCCCATCAGACCGACTTTCAGCTCCAACTGTTTAGCCTGCCCAATAGCTTGTTTTATTCTTGCCAGCGAACGAATTCGCGGATTGCGGAAACAATAGCCGGCCATGCAAAACCGGCAATGACGTCCGCAGCCTCTGGCAACTTCAACCAAAAACATGGAACCAAATTCGGTGTCTGCAGTGACAATAACCGTTTGTGCTTCAAACTGCTCCAAATTCTTAATCCAGCGCCGTCTGGTGGTAGGCGGAATTCCTGGTGTAGTCTCCCGAAAGGCGATTTTGCCACTTGAGTCATAGTGAAAAGTCGAAAATCCGGGAACATAGATACCTTCAATTTGCGCCAATGCCGTTAAAAGCTCCTTACGTGGCTTATGACGCTGGGCATAATAGGTATCCAGCAAGTCCTGGATTACTTCCTCACCTTCACCGATAATACACAGATCCACAAAATCAGCCAGCGGTTCCGGATTGAAGGTAGCACAGGGACCGCCAATGATAACCAGTGGATCGGTATCCGTCCTTGCGGCGGCCAAAACAGGAACCTTGCCCAGGTCCAGCACCTTGATAAGGTTAAAGTAATCCATTTCAAAGGTAACGGAAAACCCAATCAAAGGGAACTCATAGAGCGGGCGCTGCGTTTCTAATGTCATCAACGGCGTGTTGGTGCGCAGATACTCCTGTTCGGTTTTTTTATCCGGCAAAAAAACACGCTCACAGGCAGTATCTTTCCTGTCGTTAATGCATTTATAAATAATATGCATACCCAGGTTAGACATTCCCACGTAATAAGTGTTTGGATACACCAAAGCAAACCCGTTCCGGGAACCTGGGGCGAATATTCTTGCTCCTTTTTCCGTGGTCAATTGATTTTTTAATTTTTCTTTTAAAAGCCAGGACAACCGATCAACCCCAATACATATATCTTCTAACCGAACTGATAAAAACTGAATAGACCTACAACCCATAAAAGAACATTCCTTATTATGTCTGTTGTAAGCCTATTCTTTTAGCCGGGAGTTGTCAAGTTAGAGAACCATTGTTTTCTTGAAACTATGGTTTAAAAATGAATCAATGACTTTCGAATAGCATTTCCACGACTTTCCCGCTCCTTAGTGAGTCCGGTACGTTAATAACCCGTTGATTGCTGGACCCGCGCCAGGGAAGACCAATATCCCGCTTTTCCAGGATAAACGGTCCGTCAACCAAAACATCAATATACTGCATAACCTCCCAGTTACATACCTCATCAAAAGTATACCCCGTATACAGCCAAATATTTAACCGGGGAGCGTTTTTTCGCAATAACAGGATGACTTTAAGGACAGCCTCTGGCTGCAGTAGCGGGTCACCACCAGTAAAGGTAATACCCTGATGCAACGGCGTGATCTTCTTTAGCAATAAGTCAGCAAACGCCTCCTCTGTCACTAAAGTTCCTCCCTCGTTATCGAGCAGCTTCGGATTATGACAGCCTGGACAATAACGGGGACAGCCTTGTAAAAAAGCAGCTACCCGAATGCCGATACCATCTACGATGGATTCACCAACTATGTCTGCGTAACGAATCAATGTATCCATCTCCCTGTTTGAAGCTTACACATGAGCAATCCGGTCATTCAACTCACGGGATTTAGCATCATTAAATCTTTCGACTGTACTTAAATACCCGGTAATCCGGCGTACACGCCGCACTTTGACGGAACCACAGGCAGGGCAGCATTCGTTGTCAATGACGCCAAGCTGTCCACAGCTTTCACAAAAATCTATAGGAAAATTAATTCCTGCGTAACCGATGTCGCACTCTTTCATATAGCGGATAATGTCTTCCACGGCATTAAGATTATTGACGGGAGGCGAAGTAAACTCCACATAACTGATATGGCCGGCATTCGTATATTTATGGTAAGTGCCTTCAATTTTCATTTTTTCGAAGACGCTAATGGAGTAGGATACGGGAACATGAAAAGAATTAGTATAGTATTCCTTATCGGTAACACCTGGGATGAGCCCGTATTCCCGGCGATCCATTTTGATAAATCTTCCCGACAGACCTTCAGCCGGCGTCGCCAGCAATGAATAATTCAAATTGTACTTTTCGGCCGCTTTGTCAACCTTGTTGCGCATAAAGGCAACAATTTCCTCGCCTAGAACCTGGGAATCCGGACTTTCGCCATGATGACTGCCGGTTAAAGCGATCAGCGTTTCCGCCAGACCGATAAAGCCGACCGACAGGGAGCCATGTTTGATCACATCTTCGATGGTATCATTGGGCAATAATTTGTCGGAATCCAAATAGAGCCCCTGTCCCATCAAAAAAGGCATATCCTTTACTTTTAAGGCAGCCTGCACCTGGTAACGATGGAACAGCTGTTCACAGGTTAGATTAATCAGATCGGACAGGCTTTGATAAAATTTAACCAAATCCCGTTCCGCCTTGATTGCCAGCCGCGGTAAATTAATGGTAGTAAAGCTTAAATTGCCCCGCCCATCAGTCACTTCCGGCCCGCAAATGTTGGACATGACCCGGGTGCGGCACCCCATATAACCTACTTGATCATTATATTCTTTGTTAAAGGATGAGTCCATAAAACTGAAAGTCGGGTTTAACCGTTGGGCGGCTACCCGGATTGCCAGTTTGAACAGATCATAGTTGGGATCACCCGGATTAAGGCTAATCCCTTCTTTTACCCGGAAGATAATGTTAGGGAATATCGGGTTTTCGCCATGGCCAAGGCCTTTCTCATAGGCTAACAAAAGGTTTTTAGTCACTCTGCGTCCGGCCGGTGAAGTATCGGTGCCTACATTTAAACTGGAAAACGGCACCTGAGCACCAGCACGGCTATGCATGGAATTCAAGTTATAGATTAACGCCTCCATTGCTTGGTATACTTCTTCTTCCGTGGCGTTTTCCATGAAGGGAGCCATATCGCGGTCAAAGAACGCAAAAGATTGTCCGCCGTGCATGTCATTTTGCGAGCTTTGCAAAACAATGGCTGCCAAAGCGGTTGCAGAAGAAGGACGTTTAGGCGGACGTATATAGCCGTGACCATTATTAAAGCCATTGGTTAATAATCTGCCTAATGGAATTTGTACGCAAGTCAGCGTTTTGCCGTAAAAATCAAGATCGTGGATATGAATGTCTCCCCGTGTGTGGGCCTGCGCTATATTTTCCGGAATCAATCGATTAAGATAATAGGCTTTGCTGGCAGCGCTGGCAATTTGCAGCATCTTAGCCGAAGGAGAATTGGATACATTGGCGTTTTCCCGGCTGGTTTCCACCAGTATCTCCGCCACGGCATCCATCAGATAAGACTGTGCTTCCCGTATGCTTGTCCGTTTATTTCTATATATAATATAGGCCTTTGCTGTCTTGGCATGGCCTTTTTCAATCAGAATTTTTTCAACCGCATCCTGCACATCTTCAACTGTAAAAGTGCGTCCATTGTATTCCCGCTTAAGATACTTTAAGACATCCAAGGTTAATTCAATTGCCAATTGCTTATCCGCTCCGCCAACCGCCTTGGCCGCCTTAAAGATTGCCTCCGTTATTTTTGCTTCATCAAAATTAACTTCGCGGCCATCCCGTTTTTTTATCTTTGTAAACACGTTCGATTCCTCACTTTATAGCTTTTCTTTAGATCCTTGTTTCATTAGTAATTCCAGTTCGGACATAAAATTGTTAATATCCGCAAATTGCCGGTACACCGATGCGAAACGTACATAGGCTACTTGATCAATTTCTTTCAACTGCCCCATAACCATTTCGCCAATTTGTCTGGTCGTTATTTCCCGCTCCATATTGTTTCTGCTTTCTTTTTCAACCTGTTCTACAATTTTCTCAATAACAGCTAAAGGAATCGGGCGTTTTTCACAAGCCCGCAGCAACCCATTCAGTAATTTTCCACGGTCAAAAATAGCGCGACGTCCGTCTTTTTTTATCACCATTAAGGGCAATTCCTCCACTACTTCATAGGTAGTGAATCGTTTTACACATGACAAACACTCACGACGACGGCGTATGGAATTTCCTTCTTCCGCCGCGCGTGAATCAATCACTTTGCTTTCGGCAAAGCCACAAAATGGACAACGCATAACAAAGTTCTCCCCCCTTGTTATTTTATTTGCATAAGAAACAAAATATTGGTATAATATAAAAGGTTTACCTATAACACACTACATGTTGTGTTCCTATATATTAAATTACTCCATATATTGTATTATTCCTGCTTAAAATTAAACTTTTTTATTGTTTTGGGGTAAAAATAAACCTCCTGCGTCTTTTTCTGCAGGAGGTTTATTTTTGCCGGTATATTGACTGGTATAGGTTATTCAATTTGCTTAGTTCCATTAAAATGGGGGGCTTCTACTAAAATCACATCAAAGCCAATTTTGGTTATTTTATCCCAGGTAATAACTACATCGTCGTTGCGGCCAAAGAAGCCTAAAAACCGGCCATGTCCGGGTACGATGATTGCTGTAAGCTTACCAGTTTCTATATCAATTTCAATATCAGTTATCGTCCCTAATCGTTTTCCGTCGATTACATTTACGACTTCTTTTAATTTCAAGTCCGATGTCTTTACCATAATACGCTCACTCCTCCATTACCAAGTACTCCGCAACTTCGAAATTACAATTCTTTCACGGATCTTTTTTCGTAAGGCTTCGTTGTCGTCGGTTTGCCTATACTCAATAGGCGCTCCTCCTCCGTCTTGTCTTACCCCCAAAGTTACCGCAAATTTACTTTGCACTTTCAAAATTGGTAGAGCACAAGCTCTATACACTATATGTTTACTTGATTGCAAATGTGCCTATTAATGGAAGAGTTTTTATATATTTTTTCTGGTTTATGGTTTTTGCTGGAGGGCTTCCCACAGCTTCCAATGGATCTCAATATGATCTTTTGCCGGTTGCCCCTGAGCATCAGTTCCTGTTTGGGAAGTTGCCGCTGCCGCATTGGTAATATCGATAAAACATAGCGGGGGAAATAAAACGCACCACCAGTTTTTCCCTTGAGCAGCTCCAATTAAAATCCGTACTGCTTCATATTTTCCTGCCGGCAATATCAAGTCTCCGTACGATTTTATGGGGAAGTCAAACATCCCCATTTCCAACTGGGCCGAATAGTCAGCGCCATTTTCTTTAATGACCTGTTGGGCAATCTCAACCAGTTTGTCTTTATTATTTAAAATAATACTTCTGGCTGAATCGCTGGAGCCTGCCTGTTCCAGTTGCGGTGACAAATAAGCAAGTATGGCATCGCGAACTTTTAGTTTCAGTTGTTGATCTTCCGGACTATCACTGTTAGCCAGTACATGCAGACGAATAAGTCCTTGGCTGGTTTCCAGCAAAGTAGAACGGCTGTTATTTTCTTTTAGAAAGAAACTCCAGCCCGAAATTATAAACAGCACGATAGCAGCTGCCAATACTTTTTTCTTCATAACTACTCCCCAGTTAAATATATTTACGCATATGACCTAATGCGGCCTTTTCCAAACGCGAAACCTGAGCCTGTGATATACCGATTTCATCGGCGACTTCCATTTGCGTTTTTCCTTCAAAAAAGCGTAATGTAAGGATATGCTTTTCCCGTTCGCTCAATTTACGCAACGCTTCCTTGATGGCCACTCCCTCTAGCCAGTTAAAATCCTGGTGTTTATCATCGCTGATTTGATCCATAACAAAGATCGGATCACCACCATCATGATAAATGGGCTCAAATAGAGAGATCGGTTCCTGAATGGCGTCAAGGGCAAAAATGATTTCTTCCCGCTGTATTTTTAATTCATCGGCAATTTCATTAATAGAAGGCTCCCGGGAATATTTGCTTACCAGGGAATCACGCACCTGCAATGCCTTATACGCGATGTCCCGCATAGAACGGCTTACCCGTATTGGATTGTTGTCGCGCAAATATCTCCTTATTTCACCGATAATCATGGGTACTGCATAAGTGGAAAACTTGACATTTTGTGATAAATCAAAGTTATCAATGGCCTTGATCAGACCGATACATCCAACCTGGAACAAATCGTCAACATATTCGCCACGGTTGTTAAACCGTTGTATGACACTTAGGACTAAACGCAGATTGCCGTAAATAAGCTGTTCCCGTGCAGACTTTTCTCCCTGCTGCATGACCTCAAACAATTCACGCATTTTGCCGGCGGAAATAACCGGGAGTTTGGCTGTATTAACACCACATATCTCAACCTTATTAATAATCACTGTGAATCCTCCCTATCTCCCTGCACCGTATTTGTTCGTTCCTATAGGAGGATTATTGCCAATCAAATTACCTTTTATTCATCGGGGAAAATAGCAAAAAGGATATCCGGGCATGAGGAATGCCTCGAATATCCTTTACCTTTTGTCTGATCGCTATTAAGCGCCGCGCATTTCCATTCTGAGTTTGTCGGCAATCATCGCCATGAATTCAGAATTGGTAGGTTTCCCTTTTTCCAGTTTAATAGTATAACCAAAAATCCGGTTGATCATCTCCATATTGCCACGGCTCCAGGCCACTTCAATCGCATGGCGGATAGCCCGTTCGACCCGGCTGGGAGTTGTTGAGTATTTTTGGGCAATCATGGGATACAGGACTTTGGTGACTGCCCCAAGTAATTCAATTTCACCGATAATCATCATGATTGCATCACGTAAATATTGATAGCCCTTAATATGAGCCGGAATGCCAATCTCACGGATAATATTAGTAACCTCTACATCGACGGGACGAGCTTTTATTGCCTGAGCAACTACAGGTCGCTGCAAAGTAATCGTGCTGGCTAACTGTCTGATTCGGCTCGCTAGGACTTCCATATTAAATGGCTTTAATACATAATAATCCGCACCCAGTTCCACAACCCGCTGAGTAATGCTCTCTTGGCCAAAAGCAGTCAACATGATGATCTTAGGACGTTTTCCACTGAAAGTATTAACCCGCTCTAATACACCAATGCCATCTAAATGCGGCATAATAATATCCAGGATAACTACATCAGGTTTAGCTTCCTGAATGATTGTCAAAATCTGTTCTCCGTTATACGCTATCCCTACCAATTCGATGTCTTCCTGCTGTGTAAGGAATTCCTGCATAATTGCAGCAAATTCACGGTTATCATCAGCAATTGCCACTTTAATTACTTCTTTTGTCATTACTTTTCCTCCCTGTAGTTTTATGAAAATACAATTCGACAAAGCTACGTGATTTCCTTCCTCTTTTGGAAAATAAATACAATATGTAAGAGTTATTACCTAAAAACAAACGGCAAGGAAAAAGTGAATAATTTCCCTACCGTTTGTTTCTCTGTTTTTGGAATTAATCCACTTTCCATCAACATCCAGTCGATAAAGCAGCCATAGCCTTTGGTTGGATCATGTACAAAGACATGAGTTACCGCGCCGATTAGTTTGCCATTTTGAATAATAGGGCTACCACTCATTCCTTGAATAATTCCACCGGTTTTTTCTAATAAACGTGGATCGGTGACCTTAATAACCAGTCCTTTACTGCTAGGTGCCTCTTGCAGATTGATTTTTTGAATATCTACACTGAATTTTTCTATTTTTTGATTATCAATAACGGTCAAAATTTCGGCAGGTCCTGTTTGTATCTGATTCATGGAGGCAACAGGTAAAGCGTCGGGATACAACTCATTGGTCAAATTGGTTTTCATTTGGCCATATATACCGAAGGTAGTATTTTTCTTAATATCTCCTACTATTTCATTGTCCTCGACAAAGGCACCGATTTTTTCTCCCGGTTGGCCTCGCTTTCCCTGCTGTATCCCTGAAATGGTGGCCATTACGATTTTACCCTGATCGCAATCAATAGGCTGGTTAGTATCACTGTCGGCAATCACATGTCCTAAAGCAGCATAAGCTCGCGATTTAGGTTCGTAAAAAGTAAGTGTACCGACTCCGGCTGCACTATCTCTTACAAAAAGTCCAATCCGGTAACGCCTGGTTTCATTACATAATACTGGTGAAACAGTTACATTCATTTCCTCGGTGTTTCGTTTAATAACCATTTGTAGTGATTGTCCACTTTTGCCGCTACTGTCAATGAGGTCAGCTACCTGGGCGTCACTGTTAACGGTCATTCCGTTAATACTTACAATTGTGTCGCCGAGCTCAATTCCCGCATCCTTTGCCGGTGTTACGAACTGACCTTCCTGATTTTGCACTGGTGAGTTGCCGACGACGAGTACGCCGTGCGAGTGCAAAATCACACCAATCGAATGCCCGCCAGGAATTAATTTAATAGCTGGGATGACATCCACTTGGATACTGCGCAAAGGAAAAAGCCCCAATAATTTGAACTCAACAACGCTTTTACCGATAGTCTGTGATGATAGTGCCACTTCTTTTGAAAATGCATAAACAGGGGAGCTCACTTCATAACTGGTATTTTTATATATTTTAATCGTCAAAGGAAAGTTAATAGGAAAAAAAGTTGTTTCCCCTTCAATCATATTGATGTGCGGCGGAAGATTATAGATGCTGCGAAATTGTGGTGAAAAACAAAAGCTGAGAATGAGTAATACAATCATTATCCCCGTAAAAGACCGCCGACGACTTTTATGCATTTTTTTACATCACATCCCTTCGCACATTAGTCTTTAACTCAATTTCGTTTATAGATTACCTGATTTTTTAGGGGATTATTCCGGAATTAATAGCATTATTTATCATTTATCTTTATTTAAGGCGATTACATTAAAAAAAACAGAGAAACCTCAAAGTTTCTCTGTTTTTTTCCATTTTTCTTTTTTATTTTTAGCAGTTTCCAGTATTTGTTGCGCATTTTCCAAGGCAATGGGAGTAATCTCCGTACCGGAAACCATCCGGGCTAATTCGGTTAGCCGCTGTTCTTCCGTTAACAGGCGAAGCGAAGTAGTTGTCCGCTCCTCTTCCACGAGCTTTTCTATATAAATATGTGTATCCGCCATACAGGCAATTTGCGGCAAATGGGTGATACATAGCACCTGTTTGCTGGCACTGATCAGACTAATTCGCTCCGCAATGCGAAAGGCCATTTCTCCGCCAACACCAGCATCTACCTCGTCGAAGACTAGGGTCGAAATTTCGTCCTTTTGCGAAAAAACAGCTTTAATAGCTAGGGCGATACGGGACAATTCACCACCGGAGACTATTTTATGCAAGGGTTTTAATTCTTCCCCGGGATTGGCCGAAAATAAAAACAACACATCATTGGCGCCATCCGGTCCTAATCGGTCACTGGACGCGATATGAACAGTAAAGTTAGCTTTAGGCATCCCCAAATGAGCAAGGTGCTCGGTTATTTCCTTGCCCAACTCTCGCCCCGACTGCTTTCGTAATGTATTCAGCTTGGCTGCAGCAGCCTGGAGTTCAACAAGCAGACTGTCCCGCTGGCGAAGCAATTTTTCGATTTGTTCGTCATAATGATTTATAGTATACAGTTCTTTTTCTGCTTGTTCGTAGTAGGTCAGAATGTCTTCAATGGTGGCACCGTATTTCTTTTTTAGCTTGTGAATCAGGTCGGCCCGCAGCTGCAGCATTTCCAAACGTTCAGGATTAAACTCAATGGTATCCTGGTAGCTGCCTATATCGCTGGTGCTCTCTTCCAGTTGATATAAGGCTTCCGTAATAGCTGCAATGATCGGGTGCAGGTTATCGTCAAAGCGTTCGATGGACTCCAGTTCCCTTTTTACTTCCGACAGTTGGGCAATGATACCACCCTGGTCGCCCAGGCCTTCTCCCAGCAAGAGATGGGCGTGATTGATAGCCCGGGCAATTCGTTCGGAGTTGGCTAATACGCGTATTTCATTATCAAGGTCACGGTCTTCATTGATCTGCAGCGCTGCGGCGGAGATTTCCTTCGTTTGCCAGGAGAGCATATCCAGTCGTTGTTCACGCTCGCGGGAATGGACTTCAAGCTTGGTCAGATTTTCCTTGACCTTCAGCCAGTTTCGGTATATTTCACGGTAGTTCTGCAAAGCCGGTAGAATGTCATGTTGAAACAAGTCGAGTAGGTGAATATGGATTTCCGGTTTCAACAGAGATTGATTTTCATGCTGACCATGCATATCCACCAGTTTTTCGCCAATTTGCCGCAAAACAGCTAGGGTAATATGGCAGCCATTAAGTATAATGGTATTTTTGCCATTACGAGCCACTTTACGGCTTATGATGATGCTGCCTTCTTCCGGAACGATTCCCTGCTCATCCAGTAATTCCATAACAGAAGTTAGTTGCTCAATGGCAAATACGGCCTCTACACGGAGAAAATCAGTCCCGGTACGTATAAAATCGGCGGAGGCCCGCTCCCCCAGGATAATGCCCAAAGCATCGATAAGAATTGATTTGCCGGCACCTGTTTCGCCGCTTAAAATATTCAGTCCCTCTGAAAACTCTACAGACACTTGCTGAAGCAAGGCGAAGTTAGTAATGGTTAGCGATTTTAGCATCCACATCCATCTCCTCTAAACTAAAGCGTCTAACCGTATAATGAACAAACTATTGTTGTAACAAATTCTGAAATTTGCTTAATACCAGGGGAACTGCGTCCGGCGGTTTTACTACAACAAAAATGGTGTCATCACCGGCAACGGTTCCTAATACTTCCGGCCATTTGGCGCAGTCAATAGTGGAAGCAACCGCCTGAGCCGTCCCGGGAAGCGTCTTTAATACAATCATATTTTGGCTATGGTCCAGGAGTAGAACAGAATCTTGGAACATACGCGCCATTCTCGCCTGCGAAAAAATTACGTTTTGTTCTAAGGGAAATGCATACCGGTATCGTCCGTCACCAACAGGAACCTTAATTAACATTAATTCTTTAATATCTCTGGAAACAGTGGCCTGGGTGATCTCAATGCCTTCTTTTCGTAAGGATTCCGCCAATTCTTCCTGTGTCTCAATTACTTTATGTTCAATGATTTCCTTAATCTTCGCGTGCCGTATCCCCTTCAAAAAATTCACCTCTCGTCCTTTCAATTATATATAACCGGGGTGGATGCTTGGTATGATTGAGTACATTCCAGCAGCAGGCGGTAAATATGCTTTGCGGTAATTTCTCCAGAAAATCTTCTACTGCCTGTGTCTCTTCATTTCCTCCCCTATGCCCCGGATAAGCGACAACGGAAACCAAACCACCTGCCTGCAAGCGCTGCAGACAGATGTGTAGTGCCTCAACAGTTGTCTGCGGCTTGGTAATCAGCAGATGATCCCCTCCAGGAAGATACCCCAGATTAAACATAGCAACCTCAAGCATTCCTAAGCCGACGTGTTCACCAACCGTTGCATGGTTGGCTGAAATCAGTTTGACTTTTTGTTCAAGACCGTGCCTGGTCAGTAGTTCCTGTGTTTGCTTTACCGCTGCAGCTTGAATATCGAAGGAATATACCGTGGCAGCGGGAGACGAGTTCCGGGCTAAAAACAGTGTATCACCACCTTTTCCCATGGTAGCATCGACTAGACAGGTCGCTTGTTGAACCTTTGGCAACAATAGTCGTTGCGCCAGTTGAACGGCGTTTAAGGTTTGCATTTTCATTTGCCCCTTCGCAGCTTACTATGTAATTTCCCATAGTAATTTTGATCATTAAATTTGACAAATTGAGCTGAAGACCCGGAGCGCCTGACGGTTATCTGATCACCGGGCAATAGCTTGTAAATCGTTTGACCGTCTAAGGTTAACACGATATCATCCGATACCGATTGCAGTTTGATCAGCATTTCTTCCGTATCGGCAACTACCAGAGAACGTGAATTTAATGTATGAGGGCATATGGGAGTTATCAATAATACATTCAGGCTGGGTTTTATGATCGGACCGCCGGCCGACAGAGAATAGCCTGTGGAACCGGTAGGTGTGGAAATAATCAAGCCATCAGCCGAGTAATTTGCCGTTAAAGCATGGTTTATATACAAATTTAACCGGATCATACGGGAACAGCCGCCGCGGGTCACAACAACATCGTTTAACGCGGAGGAAACATAGATGGTCTTCTTGCCACGGCAAACTATTGCCTCCAGCATGACATGGTTTTCCGTGGAATACGCTCCGGCAATTAATTTGTCTAAAGCCACGCTTAACTCCGGCAGTTCCACTTCCGTCAGAAAACCCAGTTGCCCCATATTAATACCGCAAAGCGGAATTCCGTAAGGTGCAATCTTTCTGGCGGTGCTAAGCAAAGTGCCATCACCTCCCAGAGTAAGGGCCAGTGTAATATCCTGGCTCGGCTCCTGCTCAAAAGGATGAGTCAGACTTCGGTATATATCTGTTTTTGCCATTTCTTCCGGCAAGAGGACCCTTACCTGGTTTTTGCGCAGATACTCAATAATCCAGGACAGTACATTACCAATATTTTTTTTTTTGAAGTTCGGAAATAAAGCAAAAGTCAGCAAGATCCTTCCCCCATCATATCCAACTAGTACCGTGCGTCACGTAAAAGCTGAATGAAAAATCAGCTATGGTTCCGGATAACGGACGATTACTATTTATCTAAAATCTGTATAATCTGCCTGATTAGGATAAAGTTCCATGGGCATTGGCAACCACTTCGGCGATCACCTGACTGGTAAGTGCATCTTCCGTAGGAAAGTTAGCCAGCTGAATTAAATACTCAATATTACCTTCGGGCCCTTTTACCGGGGAAAAAGTCAAATTCATTGGTACTAACCCCGTCTCCCTGGCAAACTCTATAATATGCGTTATGACCTCGATATGAACACCGCCATCCCTTACGACACCTTTTTTCCCTACTTTTTCCCGGCCTGCTTCAAATTGAGGCTTGATTAATGCGATAACGGTAGCGTGCTCTGCCAGGAGCGACTTTACTACCGGCAGGACTTTGGTTAAAGATATAAAGGCCACGTCAATGGTAGCAAAGTCCAGGTAAACACCCAGCATATCAACTGTCACATTGCGGATATTTGTTCTTTCCATGTTAACGACACGCTCATCGGTCCGCAAAGACCAGGCTAGTTGCCCATAACCAACATCAATGGCAAAAACCTTGGCGGCGCCATGCTGCAAAGCACAATCAGTAAAGCCACCAGTTGATGCGCCAATATCAGCCATGACTTTTCCGGTCATATCAATCTGAAAATACGCCAGGGCCTTAGCTAATTTTAAGCCGCCCCGGCTGACATAGCCAATGCTGTCGCCCTGGACGGTGAGGTTGGCCGTGGTGGGTACCAAAGTACCGGCCTTGTCCACTTTTTGACCGTCGACAAAGACCAGTCCGGCCATGATACAGGCCTTGGCCCGTTCGCGGCTGGGAGCCAAGCCCTGGGTGGTCAATAAAACATCCAAACGCTCTTTACTCATATACATCCTTTCGTTTCTAGAAAAACTCGTTTAGCGGAAAATATCAAACGCATAAGCAACTAAAATACCTAGAGCGGCACCGGCTAAAACCTCTAATGGCGTATGTCCCAGCAATTCTTTCAGTTTTATGTCAGGCAAGGTATGTTCGACCCGCATCTGATGAACCAAACGATTGATGACTTTAGCCTGTTTACCGGCTGCATTTCTCACCCCGGCCGCATCGTACATCACAATAGAAGCTAAGATGACAGCAATGGCAAAAGTGGAGGAAGCAAAGCCATCCTGTAAGCCTGTAGCAAAAGCCAAGCTGACTACCAAAGCCGTATGAGAACTTGGCATACCGCCCGAGCCGACCAACCGTTCAGCATTAAACTCGCGGTGCTCTAAAAAAGAAGTAAGTACTTTTAGTAATTGGGCGCTTAGCCAGGCTGTAAAAGCACTTAGGAGAATAATGTTATGTCCCAGGGAAGCCAGGAACTCAGACAATGTAAGCACCTCAATTCTCGCGGGTTAGAATATAGCGAACCATCAAGCGCAATACGTCGGCTTCAGGACCAAACTTGTCCAAAGCAGAAAGTGCCTGCTGTCCGGCAGCTTCCGCCATACTCTGGGCCTCTGCCAGTGAATAGAGCGAGACATAGGTAGCCTTTTGATTTTTTTCATCACTGCCGACCGGCTTGCCAATTTTCGCTTGATCACCTGTTACATCAAGAATGTCGTCAGTGATTTGGAAAGTCAGACCAAATTCTTCCGCATAGGTAGTCAATGCATCTACCTGCCATGTTTGTGCATTGGCCAGCATGGCGCCGGCACGCAGTGCAGCCTTGAATAAGGCACCGGTTTTGGCCTGATGCATGTACGTCAAGGTAGCAATATTAATCATTTTTCCTTCCGACAATAAATCAACCGTCTGCCCGCCAATCATGCCTGTTGCGCCGGCAGACGAGGCTATTTCCCGCACAACCTGGAGCAGTACCGCCGGTGCAACCTCCGGCTGAGCCAGCATGATTTCAAATGCAGCCGTGAGCAGACCATCTCCTGCCAACAGGGCAATTGCTTCACCAAACACCTTGTGATTGGTGAGTTTGCCGCGCCGGTAGTCATCATTGTCCATGCTGGGCAGGTCATCGTGTATTAAGGAATAGGTATGAATCATTTCTAACCCGCAGGCAACGTGCCGGTAACGGGCGCCCTGACCGCCAACGGCATCAGCGGCAGCCATCAATAAGACGGGACGCAGGCGTTTACCACCTGCTAACAGACTATAGCGCATGGCTTCAAAGACTTTTGCCGGATATCCGTTATATTCCGGAATAAATTCTTCTAGAGCCAGGTCAATGAGTGTGCTTTTTTCCTGAATGTACTTGCGTAACATTACATATCCTCCTGCAAAGGCAATGGTTTTTCTACCATTATGCCCTCTTCCTCATGCAATATTGTATCTATTTGTTGTTCGGCATTATTTAGCTTGGTAAGGCAGGCTTTGGATAAAAGAACTCCCTCCGAGAAACGGGCAAGCGACTCGTCAAGGGGCAGTTCGCCTTTTTCCAATTGTTTTACGATATCTTCCAATTTCTGCAATGCCTCTTCAAACAATAGCTCATTTCCAGTTGTTTGGTTTTCAGCTAACTCAGCGGTTTTCTTTTTCACGGGGTTCTCCTTCTCTTACGGTAATCACTTTAGCAGTAAGACTGCCTTGTACCAGAATAATCTCCAGTTCTTGACCGGGAACGACATCCCGGACGGAGCGGATAACTTCCTTCTCGGCCGTACGGGTAATACTATAACCGCGTGCTAATACGGACAAAGGATTCAATACCAACAATTTTTCCGTCAGCAGTTTAAATGCATGCTGTTTGGTAACGACGGTTTTACCGGTTGCCTGTACCAGCCGTTGTAAAAGCTCGTCAACCAACTGCTGTTTATCTTTAATCAGTTCATAAGGCTGTGTAAAGAAACGGCTGCTAATATATTTCAAAACACAAGTCCGGTTGCTATCAATTAGATGATACATATCTTTTATCAGCATGTCACGCAATGCTTTTACATAGCGGCGCAATTCTGCCGCATCGGGGACAACCAGCTCGGCAGCCTGCGAGGGAGTGGCAGCCCGTCTGTCTGCCGCAAAATCGGAAAGTGTATAATCTGTATCATGACCTACTGCCGACACTATCGGTATTTCAGAAGCCGCAATGCTGCGGACAACTTCTTCTTCATTAAATGCCCATAACTCTTCGATCGAACCACCGCCTCTACCGACAATAATCACATCGACTTGCTTTAGCCGGTTTAGCACGGTAATGGCGCGGGCAATTTCTTTTGGCGCCTCCGGTCCTTGCACCTTGACTGGAAACAAAGTTAAAGAAATGCCGGGATGCCTTCGTTTGGAAACCGTAACGATATCCCGCAGTACAGCTCCTGTCGGCGAGGTAACAATGCCGATTCTTTGCGGCAGCATCGGCAAAGGCCGTTTCCGGCTTTCATCAAACAGTCCTTCTACTGAAAGTCTTTCCTTCAATTGTTGAAAAGCAAGGCTTAAATCACCGACACCATCAGGTAATAATTGTTCAACATACAATTGATACTGCCCGTCCCGTTCAAAAACGGAAATCTGACCTCCGGCAATAATCTGCAATCCGTCATGCGGTCTAAAGCGGAGAAACTGTGCCCGGCTTTTGAACATAACGGCCCGTATTGTCGCATTGCTGTCTTTTAAAGTAAAATAGCAATGTCCGGAATAATGCTGCTTGTAATTTGAAATTTCACCTTTAATATAGACGGATGAAAGTATGGCGTCCCTAACAAAGGCTTGTTTAATATATTTTGTAATATCGCTGACCGTATATACTTTCAAAGCCATCATCCTAACATTTTGTATAATGCACAAAAAAAAACAGACAGAAGTCTGAAATGCAGATGAGACAACGTCATATCAAAAACTTCTGTGAGAGATATATTTTTGTACGCAAAAGCCGGTAACCGTACCGACAACAAAACCGATAAAACCTCCCGGCGGCAGCAATTGTCCGATAAAAGTACCTATGGCTGCGCCTACGACAATATATGCCAACATATACGCGTGCACCTCCGCATAGCTCTTCTTATTAGTAGCATATGCGAAAAATCCGGTAAGCGTGCTATTGTATGGAAGCGAAGTATGCCGCACCAACGGCATTATCGCTGCTGAATTCTTTCTGTGGAAAATACAGTTTTGCCCGTTCGGCAGTTAATTTTTTAGAAACATATTGCCGAATGAAGGAATTGGACATAACACCGCCCACCAATAGAATCTCCTCAAGACCAGTCTGCCCTATTGCCTCGCGAATCATTTTATATAAAGCCTCTGCGACACAAATCTCCACGCCGGCAGCTAGTGCCGCAAAATCAGGATTTTTAGGCAAAAGACGCATTACGTGAGACTCAGGTCCGGAAAAACTAATCTGCAATCCCCGGGCTGCAACAGGCAACAAAAGAGGATTATCATGACCTTGAGCTGCTAGTTTTTCTAAATGAGGTCCTGCAGGAAAAGGAAGTTTCATCGCGACACCTACACGGTCAATGAATTGACCGGCATGTAAATCAGAGCTGCCGCCGAGTCTTTCCAAGCTCATCGGACTAGTTTTGCTGACTCGGACAATTTCTGTCGTTCCGCCAGAAACGTGGACAGCTAAAAAATCGTTACCAGCCGGTCCGCCTGCCGACCAAATGCCGGCTAAGATATGATTTTCCTGATGGCTGATCCGGTATAACCTGTTGTTTTGCATACAGGCCAACGCCCTTGCATAGCCTTCCCCCACCAGAAAAGCTGGCATGTAAGAATCCGGCAAAGGACGGGGATAGGCAGATACCCCAATGGCAGCGAAACTCCGTTCATTCTGAATGGACGCCAGCGCCTGCTCTAACAGTAGAGGCAAATTGCGTGAGTGTTGAAATACCATTTCAGATTGCGCCAGGCCACGGCCACCAAATTTAACAGTTAGTAATTTTCGGACTTCAGTAAGCAAATGGCCGGTCTCGTTAAAAATGGCCACCGATGTTGTATAGCAACTGGTATCAATCCCCAGATAACAGCGAGTCATGGTAACCCCTCACCTCACTGCCGGCTTTTTACCAGAGAACCTAAAATACCATTCACAAAACGACTGGAGTCCTCCGTACCAAATGCTTTTGCCAGCTCGACCGCTTCATTGATTACCACATTAGGAGGCAGTTTTTCCTCGCTATAGGTCATTTCATAAACGGCGATACGGGCAATATTGCGGTCAACACCAGTCATCCGCTCCAGCTTCCATTCGTTGGAGACCTTTGAAATAATATTATCTATTTCCTCCAGATGAGCTTGCGTTCCCTGTACAAGCTGCTCGGTATATTCTTTTGCTTTGGTACTTACCTGCAGATTTTCGTCAAATACCAAACCAAGCGCATCATTATAATCGGCAGAATTAAAATCAAGCTGAAATAAAGTCTGTAATGCCATTTCCCTGGCTTTCCGGCGACTCATATAATACCTCTTTTCTAAAGTTAAATACAACTAAATGACTAATATTCTTATTACCTAAACACACGGATACTCTTGCAGCCTTTTCGCGCTGCTGTCTTGTCTACTGGTTTAAGTGACACAGAGTATTAGCGATGATATCCGGGCGGCAGCAATTTTTCCAATATATCCATAATATCCTCTTTTTCATCAATACGTTTTCCTATAACATAACCGGCAATCATACATAATAATACGAAAATTGTGCGAAAAAAGCCGAAGGTAATAATAAAAATTCCGATTAGCAAGCCAATCGCAGCTCCCGATATTTTACCACTATGATTTTGCCATATTTCTGCCAATAGCTTGGAGTTCATCGTATCACCTCATCTTATTCCACACGATGTTTGGTCTTAAATTCATTAGAAATGTTTTCAACCAGGATATGTATATGAGATAATTCAACACCGACTGTATTTTTGATGTATTCATGAACCCGTCTTTGCACTTCGGCAGATACACTGGGAACATTGCTTTCCGGACTAATAACGGCGCGCAGCATTACTTTAAGGCCTTGTTCATCATGCGTAACAAATACTTTGACACCCCGAACACCGCGTGTGTTTCTCGATATCTTTTCCACCAGATTCCTAACGGCATCCAAGGATATGTTAACATCCCCCATATCGGTATGGTGAACTATGGTGTTTTTTAACCGTTCAGCCCGTGAACGCACCCCTGCTAATAAAAGCCGGACACTTACAAGAAAAAAGACAGCAGCAACCAGACCGGCTTCCCAATGACCATACAGATAGGCAATGCTTGTCTGCACCCATTCTAAAGAAATTAGGCGTAAAGAAATTAAGATTACGCCTAAAGATAAGAACGCCAATAATAGTGTATAAATTGAAAGAATGACACGATCAATGATTCCCATAACGGCTCCTTTCCCAGCCAGCTAAGCTCCATGTTCTGTTTTAAGTAGCGTATTATCGTACACGAATGTCCTCATCTTTATTATCTTGCCCAAATCCAACCCCTTGAATGTGAATATTAATTTCCACAACATCAAGCCCTGTCATCGTTTCGATAGCCCTTTTCACATTCTCCTGCACCTGCAGAGCGACATCGGGAATACGTACCCCGTACTCTACAATAATATATAAATCTACAGCCGCTTCTTTTTCTCCGACTTCCACTTTGACCCCTTTAGCCAGGTTTTTTTTACCAAGCATTTCGGCAATGCCGCCTACGAGGCCTCCACTCATCCCTGCTACGCCTGAAATTTCTGTTGCGGCCATACCTGCAATAATTCCTACCACTTCATCGGCTATTCGGATAGCCCCCACATCACTCGATTCATTTCTTACGACATGGTTCTGGTTACTCAATCACAACCCCCCTATCTTACGATTATTGGAAAATGCTGTATATTACCTGCAATTTAAGATAGATATCAGTATATAATACTTATAATTATACCAAATATTCCTCATCTTTACAAATTAGCATACGAGTACCCCACCAATTGTGAAAATACAAGTTCTTTACAGGTCTTTTTCCGTAAGGCTTTGTTGTCAGCAGCTTACCTGTGCTCATAAGCGCGTCTCTTCCGCCTTGTTTTGTGAAAAATCCCCGCAAATGTAATTGTACTTTCACATTTGGCGGAGCACGAGAAAAGCCGGAGCTATACGCTTCCGTTTTGCCGATTAATAGGCAGCAATCACTTCTATTTCGATCTGCACATCCCTCGGCAATCTGGCCACTTCAACACAGCTTCTGGCCGGCGGTTCTTCCGTAAAATATTCTGCATACACTTTATTCACATCCGCAAAATCACTTATATCTTTCAAAAATACGGTTGTTTTGACTGCATTGGCAAACGTCAAGCCTTCTTTTTCCAGTATGACTTTTATATTATTTAAAACCTGGTAGGTCTGCATCACTGTACCACCGTATACTATTTGCCCGCTAATAGGATCTAAGGGGATTTGTCCGGACAGGAACAAAAAACCATTTGCTTTAATCGCCTGTGAATAGGGTCCGATGGCCTGTGGCGCACGGTCGGTATTTATAACGGTTTTCATACTCAATCCCTCGCTTATGATCTTTAATTTACAATTAATCATATATTAATTTCCATAACTTGAAAAGTCTTTTTGTTAAAATATTATCATTTGCTGCTTTTATCGGCACCGTGCTGTATTTTTCCCGCTAACACGCATTGTTGAAAGACGTCTTTTTGACACCGGGAACAATGACGGGTGTCAATTTGCTTCATGGCATAATCGATAGCATTGATCGTATGAGGAAAGAAATGATTCTCTCCAATATCGTCGTACAAGCCTGTGGTCTCCAGCTTCTTCTTAGGTTGTCCCTGCAGTCCGGCAATCAGTACAGTAATCTTTCTTATTCTCAAACGTTCGATTATTTTTCTTAAATGGTTTTCCCCCGTAATGTCAATAATGGATACTTTACTCATTCGTAAGATAATAATGCTGGGTTCGTAGTTGATCATTTTCATAACACTTTGGGAAAACATCTGGGCCGCTCCGAAAAATAAAGGTCCGTCAATGCTATAAATACTGATTTGCGGACAGGAGTATTCTTCCGGCACTTCATCGTCGACGACTTCGATCAGGTTGCTGCTACGGTCAAAAACCACCGGCTTGACCGCCGTGATTTCACTCATGCGTTTTACAAACAACATCATAGCCAACAGCAAACCCACTTCGACGGCTATTGTTAAATTGACAAATACGGTAAGAACGAAAGAAATAAGTAAAACAACACTACTGAATGTACGCACTCTTACAATATCGGCGAAGGCCTGATGTTCGCTCATATTGTAAGAAACGAGCATCAGAACAGGAGCCATGCTGGATAGCGGGATCAATCCGGCATACGGTGCCAGCAATAATAAAGTAAAGAATACGAAAATACCGGAAATAACAACAGAATAGCGGGTAGCCGCTCCTGTTTTAATGTTAGTGGCAGTCCGGGCGATGGCTCCTGTGGCGGGAATGCCGCCAAAAAGAGGACTCACCAAATTGGCGATGCCCTGTCCAATCAATTCCTTATTGCTATTGTGCTGAGTTCCGGCCATCCCATCGGCAACAACTGCCGATAAAAGTGATTCAATAGCGCCTAAAATGGCAATGGTAAGGGCAGGCTGAAAAAGCTGTTCTATTTTATCGATAGAAACTTCCGGAATAATCAATTGCGGCAAGCCGCTGGGAATACCGCCAAAGGCCGAAGCGATCGTTGTGACTTCATGGGGATAAAAGATCGTAGTCACAGCGGTAGAAACCAATATGCCGATAAGTGCACCGGGCAGTCTGGGGAAAAAACGCGGTGTAATGAGTATAACGGCCAGACAGATAGACGCTGTTATTACGCTGTAGATATTCGCGGTATAAAGATGCGCACCGATATCTCGCATGGTAGCAATAAAACTTTCATGACGCTCAACACCGCTAAGGCCAAGAAAATTAACGATTTGTCCGGTAAAAATGGTGACGGCAATACCGGCTGTAAAGCCGATGGTTACTGAACGGGGGATAAATTTTATTAAAGATCCCATGCCCAAAAGCCCCATGGCAATTAACAGCAAACCGGACAGAAATCCTGCGACAAGCAAGTTCTCATAACCGTAGGTTAAAACAATGGAAAGCAGAATCGGGATAAAGGCTCCGGTCGGACCGGAAACCTGAAATTTGGTTCCGCCAAGCAACGCAACCAGGCAAGCGGCAATAATTGTTGTGTAGATCCCATACTCCGGTTTTACACCGGAAGCAATGGCAAAAGCCATGGCCAATGGCAATGAAACGACTCCCACTGTGAGCCCCGAAACTAAATCCCTCTTGAAACAGCGGGTAAAGTAACGTTTAATCGGTATGCGGATAGCGCGATTCATAATAGATTAACTTCCTCTCAAATAAGATAATATCTAGGGTGTGTCTTCAAAATAACGGAATGATTCATGGCGAGGGATTTTTGCGTCAGACGAGTTAAAATTTTGCAGGAATAGCGGCCCCTATTTCAAAAAATTTTAAAGAAGTATGACACAAAAGCACCGCTAGGAATCGTTTCGGATAATTTGAAGACACGCCCTAAAAATGTACAAAAAAGTGCACATAGTTGTCGGCTTAATTTTTCTAAAATAGACACTATGTGCATAATTATGTATATTTTAATTTTTAGTCGCTAAAAAAGAAATTTCTTATAAATTCATCATATTGTACAGCCATTACACTCACACCCATAATAGAAAATGAAAAGAATAATCATATCATATCATAGATTAGCACTATATGTTAATCCTTGTTTTTAGTGTATTTGAACAAATAAGAAGCTAATCCGGTCCTTAGCTGAAGATAAGAACAGCTTCGGGCAGAATTAGCTATTTTTCTTACGATTTTGCGGCCACTACTTACCATAGACAAGTTAATCAACTTTACATTATAATTTTATGTAAAGTTGATTAGTTAGAGGTGACAAATGTGGATACAGCTTTTCATGCGCTCATCGGTTTTGCTCTGGCTGGCATGTCCGGACATACACCGGCGATTACCGATCCTGTTTTTATCGCAACGATTCTAGGGGCTCAGGCACCTGACCTGGATATTATCACTCAATTGAAAGGAAGTATGACTTATCTAAAGCAGCACAGAGCATTTTCGCACTCAATTCCCGGAATCGCAGCCTTTTCGGCACTTATTGCCACAGGCATGCATTTTTTTTGTAATCAATGGAGCTGGTATTTTCTCTTTGGCTGGTCTTTTATCGGAGGATTATCTCATATACTTTGCGATTATTTGAATACCCATGGTGCAGCTCTATTGTGGCCATTCCGAAAAGAGCGTCTGAGCTGTCACTTATTGAATGTTTTTGATCCAGTTTTATTGCTGATGTTTTTATTACTGGACAGCGATCTTATGGCCACAAGCCCAATGGTATGGGGGATTGTTATACTAAGTTCCCTCTATCTTATGCTTCGACTTTTCTTGAAACAAAAAGCCTATCTCCAGCTTAAAATGTTTTTTATGGCACATAAAATTGAACGAATATTAATTATGCCTTCCCTGCGTAAAGTCCATCAATGGGACTTTGTTGTACAAACTCCAGAATACTATATTATTGGACAAATCAAATCATTTTTCCACTCCGTGCAGATCATAACCACGCTGCCCAACCTTGATATGAGTTCCCGGATGGTGCAAGCCGAAAAAACATTTTTAGGTCAGTTCTTTAAAACATTTTCCCCTTTCGTTTACTTTGAAGAACAAAGGGAAGAAAATGCGATAAAAATATATGATCTTCGTTATAGTTTCAATCAGCAGTTTCTTCATTCCGCCACTATTTTGTTTAACCAAGCCAACCTTCCGGCTACTTCTTATATGCATTCTTATGGCCGAACTATTAAAGTGCCCTGTTAAAACTAAAGTGAACCTGTTTTTGCCGCGTCACTTATCGCATTGATAGCTAATGATTCGTTATTTTGAAAGTGCAAATTAAATTTGCACTTTCTTTTTTCGACAAGGTAAGCATAAGTCACAGGTAAGGCGCCGGCAACAATGTAAACAAGGAAAGACTCATGAGGAATCAAAGTTCAAATCCGGATAGGGGCTGTCTGTTATTTTTGGTATTTTGTTTAATTAATTTTAACAGCTATTTTATATAAAATGAGGGGAACAATATTACATGACGGGAGGTGATAGAATGAGCAAATGCAAAACAAATAAATCTGCAGAATTTGCCAAGGAAGTATCCCCCAGCGTAAAAGAATCACAAAACACCAATAATGCTAATAAAAACAATCGCCCCAAAACTAAATCTTGTGGCTGCAGTTAATTCAGTAAAAAATAACGCAAAAGCATCCAATGTGCTTTTGCGTTATTTTTTACAACTTTTTAAGATTCATCCGCTTTACACGCTGAGCTAATAAAGAAGATGCGCTGCTTTTTTCCTTGATCTCTTCTGGACTGATTCCCAGTGTTTCCGCTATTAATTTTTTCACTCGAGGACTGCAGAACGCGCCCTGACAGGTTCCAAAGCCGGCCCTTGTTCGACGGCTTATAGCATCCAGGGAACGAATTGGAATACCGCGCTGCAGACAATCCACAATTTCCGCTTCCGTTACCCGTTCGCAGCGACAGATAAGATGTTCCTGGGGATCTGAGGCGTTTATATCACCTTTAAAGTTATGCTCCTTTACTTTAATGATTGGTTTACGATAGGGATCAAATGTTTCTTTTTTAATTAAAGACAACCCGGAATTTTGTAAAATACCCAATACATATTGTGCAATAGCCGGTGAAGCTGTCAGTCCCGGTGAATCAACACCGATTAAATGAATAAAGTTCTTTACCGGACTTTCTTCAATGACCCAGTCTTTCAAGCCGGACACGGGCCGATTACCGGCAAATGATTTCAATACTTTTTGCATGTTAAAATGAGGAACAGATTTCCTAGCTGTTGCTATAATATGATCCAAGGTTTTTTCATCGGTACTCACATCGTTTTTGTCATCAATTTCTTCGGCGTTAGGGCCAATCATAAGATTTCCATGATAGGTCGTAGTTACTAAAATCCCCTTCCCCATTTTGGTAGGAACCTGAAAGATAACCGAATTAACCAGATAGCTTTCTTCCTTATCCAATAGCAAATACTGCCCCCGGCGAGGTGTAATTTTATAATCTCCAATACCTACCATCGTTGAAATTTTGTCGCTAAAAATTCCTGCGGCATTAATAAGATAGCGGGCTGTTACTTTGTCACCGGCAGTGGTCGTAATCGTAAAGCTTTCATCATTTTCATGGGTAATGCCAGTAACTTCCGCATTTAATTTAATTTCAGCTCCATTGGCTATAGCATTTTCAGCGAGAGCGATAACAAATTCGTAAGGAGAGGTTACACCGACATGTTTTATGTATAATGCTCCTTTAATATTTTCATTTACGTGAGGTTCTAACTTTAAAACTTCCTGCCGATCAATAATTTTTAAATCCTGAACTCCATTTTGAATTCCCATATCATACAAATTCTGAATTTGAGGAAGATCTTCTTCCTCAAAAGCTAATACAAAAGCACCGGTTTCACGATAACCGAAATGAAGTTCTTGGTTTAATTGATCATACATTCGATTACCCTGGATACAAAGTTTTGCCTTTAGTGTGCCTGGCTTATCAGTATAACCACCATGCACGATGCCGCTATTAGCCTTAGAACAGCCACAGCTTACATCTTCCTCTTTTTCTAAAATACAGATTTTCAAATTATATTTTGTTAATTCTCTGGCGATATTCATTCCTACCACACCAGCGCCGATAATACATACATCATACATAACCAGATTCCTCCTCTATTACATCTCCTACTTTGATAATTATCCGAATATATATAATTTTCCTTCTTGAATATACTCATTCCGGAGATACTAAAAAACATTGCCACCTGGCAATGTTATTTAGTATCTCCCTTTTCCAAAATAAACACCTTTGCATCTTTCATACCAAAATCGTTTGCTTCATCTACCGTCCACTTGGCCACGTCAATTCGATTTCCCTTAATGGCTCCGCCTACATCTTCTGCCACAGCATAGGAACTCCGGCCGTCAGGGTATTGTATAAGAACTTTTGACCCCAACGGAATGACGTCAGGATCCACCGCAATGATGCCTGGACGAACATGGGTACCCAAATAGGTTTTATTGCCCCATTGATCATTATCATGAGGACCCGGAGCATATGCCGTAGCCTTCACATGAACAACGTCTTCATAGTTGTCCGGTGCGGCCTGATGCTTGGACTCTGATTTTCGTGTCTCATGGTGGCTAATGTGAGACGAGTGCTTTGAAGTATTTTTAGCTGCATGAGCGACTGTTGCGGGGATTCCAGGTAAAACCATGGAGGACATAATTGCAGCACTGGCAACAGCTGCTGCAACATGCTTTAGTTTTCCTTTCGTACGTCTTTTTTTACGACCGGAATGTTTCATAAAATTCCTCCTTTACCTTGTTCGAATCGGTTTCTCATTGCTTAGTATGAAACATATTTAAAATTAAATCCCCAGTACTTTTTGGCTGGGTATTTATTTATGGCAGATATGTAAAATATTGAAATGAAAGTATACTACATGTTTTGCTTTTTTTAGGGTAAACTATTTACTAGTAGAAAGGGTGATCAGCATTAATAAAAATAATGAACCCAAATTAAATACCTATATGGTATCAAAAGAGGAATTGGATATCTTACTAGCCCAATATGGCAGTAAATTGGACCCGGTTGATCAAAATAAACTCGCTCAGAAGAAGTTCCAAATGCAGCGGGCAAAACATTTTGAGCAAAGATTCCTAAAAAAAACAGATTAATTATACACAGCTTACGAGAGCTATGTAAATTAAAGCTCCCCTATAAGCTTATTCTTATCAGGGGAGCTGGTTTATGCTAACAATCGTTGGCGGATTTTTTATCTGGTTCATGTAAATCAGGCGTTTGGGTCGTTTGTTGCATTTTTCGAATAGCTGCCACCTCCGTATCAATAATCCAGCCAATCAAGGCACTGGGAATCATGATACTTCGCCAACTGAGAATACTGGTAATTTGTTGGATTGCGGCTTCTCGTTTTTGACAATTTTCCATCGTATCGGCTAATTTATCCAATTCAAAAATAATATCCCGTATGATACTTTTTAATCGGCCATTAGGTATTTTGGCAAATATTATAAATAAAATCATAGCTGCCAAATTGATAAATACCAATATAACAATCCCATAAATCAAAATCTTTATGTCTGTAGACAGGACAACTCCCCCTCTCACTCAAGCAAGCTGCATATCCTAGCATATGCAGCTTGCTTGTATAGTGAAACAGAAAACCTTTCGATTTACTCGATGCTTTGGGCATGAAAGAGAAGCTTTTATCATATATAATAGAGACTTTAACATACCCAAAGGAGGAAGCCGTTTGAAAAGATTTCATATTATGCTATATGCCACGTTTCTTTTAACAGTGATCAGCGGCTTAACCACCAATCATTTATCTAATAATCAAACAATCTCGGGAGTCTCAACTACGGACAAGGTCGTTGCTTTAACTATTGATGATGGGCCTCATTACAAGGTAACTCCAAAAATTTTGACAATTCTTAAGGAGAAACATGTCAGAGCCACTTTTTTTGTTTTGGGTGAGAATGTAGAGCATTGCCCCAAAATCTTCGCTCAGGAAGTTGCTGATGGTCACGAGATCGGCACTCATACTTATAGCCATAAAACATTATCAAAATTAAGTCCGCAAAAACTGTCCGAAGAGTTCGATAAAGCTGAAAAGGCTATCCGAACAACGGCTCCCAAGCCGACGCTGTTTCGTCCTCCCGGAGGATTCTATAATTCGCAGGTACTTGCTCTCGCTCACCAAAAGGGATATCAGGTAGTTCTATGGTCAGTCGATCCGCAAGACTGGAATCGTCCGCCTACCCAAGAAGTAATTGATAAGGTTTTAAAAGAGGTGAAACCGGGGAGTATTATTTTGCTTCACGATGGACAATATCCTCTTCCTACGCCGCAAGCACTCGGTGTGATTATCGACCGCCTGCGTGAACGCGGCTATGAGTTTGTAACCGTTAGCGAGTTATTACAGCATAAAGAAATGATCCCCATATTTAATATGGAAAGAAAGTGGCTTTCCATATTTTAAAATTATTTCCTTTGACCCTTCAAATAATTAATGAGGAAAAAAGCAAATAAAAAACCTTTATGGATTATCCATAAAGGTTGAATTTACTGGTGGAGATAAGCGGGATCGAACCGCTGGCCTCTTGAATGCCATTCAAGCGCTCTCCCAGCTGAGCTATACCCCCACAAACTTCATTGTCTCACCGACATGATTAATTATATCTGAGTTATCCTATTATGTCAATAGAATTTATTAATTTATAATATAATTTTATCAATCAAATCAATCAGCTGTGAGATTTCCGGTTTTGATATCTGGCCATTCGCTCCAATGGCTTCACCCTTCCGGCGCATTTCTTCATTGATTAAAGAGGAGAAGATAATAACCGGTAATTCTTTCAATATTTGATGTTCTCTAATTTTCTTAAGCAAGTGATGTCCATCCATCTGGGGCATCTCAATATCGGTAATAACAATTTGCAATTTGGTAGAAATAGGCGTTCCGTCTGCACCCATTTCTTCAAGCGCAGCCCAAGCCTCTTTGCCATTATGATACGCCCGTACATCTTCATATCCTGCCGTATGCAAGGTGCCAACCAACAGCTCACGAAGCATGGGTGAATCTTCCGCTACGAGCACTGTCTTGCTTTGCCGTATTTTAGTCAAGTCAGGGCCGGTTTTAGGAATGGTAGTCAGTTTAACGTTAATTTCCGGGTTAATCACCGAAACTATTTTTTCAAAATCGAGCAAAACAATGATTTTATCCGACATCTTTATGAGTCCAACAACCATGTCAGAATCACTGATATCCGGCGGCGGCTCCATCGCCGTCCAAGAGACGCGGTAGATGCGTGATACGCTGTCTACCAGGAAACCTACATAATAGTTATTCAACTCACTTACAATAATATTCTTAGTATTAGACTGGTCTTCAACATCCAAACATCTAGGCAGGTTAACCAAAGGCATCACTCTGCCACGCAAAGTAAATACACCATCGACATAGGGATGTGAATGCGGCATTTTGGTAACGGAAACGGGATTAATTACCTCACGGACTTTAGCCACGTTGATTCCATAACTGACATTGCCTACAGTAAATTCAATGATTTCGAACTCATTTGTCCCTGTTTCTAGCAGTATACCTTTTTTTCCCAAAGTACTTTCACTCATATATCCGCCTCCCTACCATAGTAGCTCCCATACAAACAGGCCAATTGCTTTTACTATATAATATTAATTATACTAAATATTCTAAAATCCTCCAAGAATCGCCACGAATAGAAAAAATTCGTGAAGTAAGCAATAAATTCTATACTATTTTTCCGGTATATCCGAAGCAATTTTATAGGTCCAGCCATTTTCCTGTTTGACCAACCGGGTTTTCATTAAGGTTCCCAGAGAGCGCTTAAAGGCTGATTTGCTAATGCCAAATTTTTCTTTGATAATATCGGCAGGCGTATCGTCGGTATAAGGAATCTTTCCGTCACAGAAATCCAGTAATTCTAAGATCTTTTTTGCATCTACTTCTAAAGCCTGTTCCTTGATTGGACGCATAGAGACATTGACACGGCCGTCTTCCCTCACGTAAGTAATCCGCACAGGAAGTTCATCGCCAATACGCAGTTCTTTAGTAATTTCACTGGCATGTAAAAACGCAATATATCGTTCTGTGGTAAAGAGAAAGGCGCCTTCTGCAAAAATGTTGTATACCGTACCGGTTAACATATCGCCAGGTTTTACATTTTCAGCCGGCTTGGCGGCCTTTTGCAATTCCTCCTCAACTTCCATTGTCACAGCCAACCGATCTGATTTATCACGATACAATTTAGCCCAGACCTTATCTCCCTTGCGGACCTTACCGCGCATCCCGCTAAAAGGCAAAAACACACCCCTCTCGGCTCCGATATCCACAAAAGCCCCATCGCGGGTAGTATTAATGACTCTTACTCTGGCAATCTGCCCTTCGCGCATCTGTGGCAAGCGCATACTGGCTGTTAAGCGGCCCTTCGGGTCAAGGTATAAATATACCTCGACCGTTTCATCCACCTTTATCTCATGTAATTGCTGTGCCTTATGCAATAAGATATCGTCGGAAGTGTTACCTGTTCCGGCATCTAAAAATGCACCTAATTCATTGACACGGGCAACTTTTAAACTTACGACATCACCAGGTTTGTAGTGGCTGCTTATCGGTTTCATATGTTCACCTAATCTTCCCACGTGCGCACCGGAGCATCGCCCCAAAGCCGCTCAAGATTGTAAAAGATGCGATCTTCCTCGACAAATACATGCATAACACAGGAGCCGTAGTCTAACAAAATCCAACGGCCCTCACGATATCCCTCTTTATGTAACAGCTTAATTCCCTGTTCCGCCAGCTTATCCTCTATATTGTCAGCGATCGCTTTGACCTGAGTGGTTGAATTGGCACTGCAAATAATGAAGAAATCAGCTACCATTGATATTCCATTTACGTCAAGGATAAGTATATCTCTTGCCTTTTTTTCGCTTGCAGCTTGGGCCAATAGTTCAGATAGACGAGAATTGGATTCGGACATTATATTCCTCCTAGTAACGAATTACTTTATTCTTTTAATTATTTTCCATATTGACTTATTATATTCTGTAATGATGACAAGTTTCCTGCCAATGGTCGTGTAAACTCTAGCCTATAGGATAAATTGCGAGAGATTTTTCGTCCTGTTCGGCGGCGGAGACGCGCATACCGGGAATATGTAACGGCGACAACAAAAGCAGGACAGAAAAGACCTCGTAAGAACACTATAAAATTAGGGGTTACGGACCACGAGAGCTTGTATTCATACTACTAGCGGACCCATAGCAAGTGATTTTTGCGCCAGACGAGATCAAACAGGTTGCAGCCCCTATTTTAAATCTTGTTACGAAGTATGACACAAAAATTACCGTCGGATAGCTTGAGGACACACCCTAAGAGCCTGCAGTACTTCACTGCAGGCTCTTAGCACTTTGTTTTGCAGATTCATTTGGTTCTGAATTGCAATCATAAAAAAGCTTGTCGACCACTTGCTTTGTCTGCTCTTTATCATATACCCAATAGCTTACTCCATCAATGGTGGCAAAATCTCCAGGTACCATTTCCGCTTGTAACTCGCCTTTCTTAAAATTCTTCAAACTGTTTGCAAGCTTTAAAAGAGTAAAAAACTGCATATCCGTAGTTACATATTTATTTACCGTATTTACGATAGACGGCATTTTGAGAATGGTCTCGATTTGAAAAGCCTGATCAGTCATTGCCTTCAGAAAACGCTGTTGTCGCTGAACACGACCAATATCACCAAGCTCGTCATGCCTGAACCTTACATACTCGCCGGAGGCTTTGCCATCTAAATGCTGATACCCTTTGGTCAGATGAATGTAAAGATTAGCGTAAGGATCTTCATAATCCATATCATTTTCTACGTAAAGATCCACACCGCCCAGAATATCAATGACCTTTATAAATGCTTGCCAATCAACAACCACATAATAATTGACCGGTATTCTTAGTAGATCTTCCACCGTTCGTTTCGCCAGATCAGCCCCTCCGTAAAAGTAAGCATGCGTGATTTTGTCATAGCTTTTATAGCCCGGAATGGTTACCTTTGTATCACGGGGAATAGATATAAGACTGACAGAACCCGTGTCCTGATTAATGCTGGCGACCAGCATGGCATCTGAACGCCGGGGGCCTGATGGATCTTCCGCATCCGCATCATCTAACCCGAGCAGTAATATATTAATATGATTGGCAGGCGCTTCCCGACCGCCAACTGATGCGGTTACAGCCGTCGCACTATGAAACATATTATTATATGCATAAATTACGGCACTTGCCAAAGACGTTATAATAAACAACAGGGTCAGTAACAGAAAAAATACTCTTGTCCAACGTATACGGCGACGTCTGATTCCCATGATACTCCCCCTCTGAAAAAGCTATACATCGAAATTAATTTATTCGTTCTTGCATCAATAAGGAATTTCTTCCCAAGATCGTATTAGGATGGATAAAACCATGCTTGGCGATAATATGAGATATCGTATGGTCATAGGCAAGCAGCATAGCTTTGTCCAAATTGGTATGGGCGGCTTTGCGAAGAACGGCTACCCCCTCAAAGTCCCGGTCTGGCTCAATGTAGTCGGCTAAAAATATAATCTTAGCAAGCTTTGACATATGGCTACCGCCAGTGGTATGCAGGGAAATGGCTTGCAATATGTCGTCATCTTCCACACCACATTCCCGTTTCACCAAATGCATCCCGATTTTTGCATGTAATAGAACAGGCTCTTCCCTTTCAATTTCATCGACAGGCAGCGCAAGTACGGCCGCCTGGTGCAATAAGATTTCCATCGGCAGTTCTCGTGCATAATCATGCAGCAATCCTGCCAGTTTAGCTTTTTCCCGGTCCACCCCATATTTATCAGCTAGCAAAAGGGCTGTTTCACTAACACCCAGAGTATGTTTAAACCGTTTAGGAGATAACCTTGCTTCAAGAGTTTTAATTAGTTTCCCATAATCCACTTTAATCACCCAGTGTAGTAAAATTCTTCATGTTTTAAGGATATCCTTCCCAAAGCAGACAAAAAGCCTCCTATATCGGAGGCATCTTTTTCTTACTTATCAAATGTTACAATGCATAATTAGCCTTGCCGTGGCTTGGCTTCATTAACGACGATTTGACGTCCGCCAAAATCATTGCCATTCATGGCAGAAATCATTTTTTCAGCATCGTCATCTTCTACTTCTACAAACCCAAAACCTCTGGAACGGCCTGTTTCTTTATCCGTAATAATCCTACTAGATATGACCGCGCCATATTCCCGAAAAGCTTCTGCAAGGCTTGTATCGGTAGTAGACCAGGGTAGGTTGCCAACGTAGAGAGTTTTTGCCATCTAGGGAATCACCTCTCTTTCCATGAGTTCTTAACTGACTTCCTTAACATTATTTGCGAATTGATGATATTTATGCCTGCCTTTATTTGACATGGCCTGCTATATAGGAAACGCAGAATTTTGATACAGTCCTTCTTTCAATATATAGTTTTCAACGTTCTCCGGTACGATATATTTAATGGAACGTCCCCCCTTTATCCGCTCCCGAATATCAGTGGATGAAATATCCAACAGAGGAATGTCCAAGCGGTGAATATGTTCTTTCCCTTGTGTGCCAAAATTATGGATAACCTTATTCAATTGCTCCACACTGCCCGGACGGGTCACCGCTACAAAGTGGCAAAGTTCTAAAAGAAAATTAATATCCTTCCAGGAGGCCAGTTCCAGCACAGCATCTGCGCCCGTAATAAAATAAAACATTGTATCAGTTCCATATAGTTTCCTCAAGGCGATAGCCGTATCTACTGTGTAAGAAGGGCCTTGGCGTTCCAATTCAATGGGGGAAACCTGAAAGTGCGGATTGGAACATGTAGCCATGACAGTCATCAGGTAGCGATGCTGTGCAGGCGTTATCTGCATTTGTTGCTTGTGCGGCGGCTCAGCCGCAGGTATAAATAAAATTTTTTCCAAATGATACTCAATACGTACCGCTTCTGCTACAACAAGATGACCTATATGAATAGGATCAAAGGTTCCTCCCATTATACCAATCCGCTGTCTGTTGTCCGACATCATGGGTCCGCTCCCTATTGTAATTTATGATGCTAGTTAAACCAGGCTCTAATCCAGGATCCAACAATATCAATCCCGCTGCGGACCACAATGATGGTAGCGATGATAATAACGACGGCTCGCAAATAGTCGATAAAATCGTGCCTTCCCTTTGGTGTCCTTAAATAATCTAAGAAAGCGTGAATATATCCCATACAACTTCCACCTCATTGTGCTCAGTCAGTCAATGGTATAGAAGTCTCAAAATCACATGATCTTGAGACTTCTATACCGACTCGACAAACAATTGCTTCTGAAACTTATACCAGTAAAGTCATGTTATCCCGGTGGATAACTTCATCATAAGGCTTATGTCCTAATACCTCCGCAATCTCATTGGTATGCAGTCCCATGATCCGTCTGGTCTCTTCCGCGTTGTAATTGGCCAGCCCTCTGGCAATTTCCCGGCCGGCCAGAGATAGGATACGAATCGTTTTACCTTGTTCAAATTCTCCTTCAACCTGCTTGATTCCTGCCGCAAGCAAACTCGAGCCGGCTGCCAAGGCCTGCTCACAACCGGAATCAACAATAACGCTGCCATGAATACGGGCGCCAAAAGCCAACCAACGCTTGCGAATTTGCAGGCGATTTTCTTTGGAAATGAATATAGTACCTATATTTAGACCGTTTAATATCTCTCGCAATACGCCATCTCTTGAACCGGAGGCGATGAGCATGGTAACGCCGGAATTAACCGCTATTTTGCCTGCCTGTATTTTGGTATACATTCCCCCGGTACCCCGCAGACTCCCGGTTTCACCTGATAAGGCTTCAATCTCCGGTGTAATATCACCAATTTCACTGAGCAAACAGGCATTAGGATTTTTTTGCGGATTATCAGTAAACACACCTTCCACATCGGATAAAATGATCAGAATATCTGCATCTACAATACTGGCGACCATGGCCGACAGGGTGTCGTTATCGCCAATTTTTAATTCATCAATCGCTACCGCATCATTTTCATTAACAATGGGAATAACCCCCATGTTTAGCAGGGTTAATAAGGTATTGCGCGAATTAGCGTAACGGGTGCGTTTTACCGAATCCTCTCTTGTTAGCAGCACTTGCGCGACAATCTGGCCATATTCCCCGAATAATTTTTCATAGGTATGCATTAGAATTCCCTGCCCAATGGCAGCGACAGCCTGCTTTTCGGGAATTGTTTTCGGCCTTTCCTTCAGTCCCAGGCGGTCCATTCCGGCACTGACTGCAGCAGAAGTAACCAAAATGATTTCTTTTCCTTGATTGACCAAATCCGATAATTCTCTTACCAGTTTTTCGATGCGAAAAAAATTCATTTTTCCAGTATCATGAGTTAAGGTACTGGTACCTATTTTGACTACAATTCTTTTGGCATCCTTCAGGTTATTTCTGGTAAACATCGTCTCCACCCACTCTATTATTAAGGCAATTCTATTTTCCGGTTATCAGGATTACATTTGTACAATAATCCGTTTCTACCGATTACTTGTACTAATTCTGCCTGCAGTAGAGCTGCCAAGTCAGCTATCGCCTCTTTCGGATCGGACGGACTGTTCTGCAGTACGCGAACCTTAATAAGTTCCCGGGCCAACAGCGCATCCCGTGCACTATCGGTTACGGCCTCAACTACACCGGCCTTGCCAATTTGTACAACAGGGTCCAGCGTGCTCCCCATGGCTCTTAAATAACGTTTCTGCTTGCCTGTTAAGTTACTTTCCAACAAAATATCTATCCTCCTACAGCTTAAACTCAAATTCCATATGTCTTATACGCACCGTATCGCCTTCTTGTATTCCCCGTTCTTTTAATGCTTCCTCAATCCCCATACGTCGCCAGATAGCCTGGAAACGCCGTGTTCCCTCATCATTATCAAAGTTAATCATGGCTACAACTTTTTCAATTTCTTTTCCTTTTACCACAAAAGCGCCGTCATCATCACGGCTTATCATAAATTCCGGTTCAGGTTTTGCTTCATAGATTTTCTTTTCGGCTTCTTGTTCCGGCTCTTCCACATATTCTTCCAGCAGTTGCATGGTGCGCCACATGAGTTTTTCCAAGCCTTCTCCCGTTGCCGCTGAAACAGGATAGACTTCCCGCTTCTCTTTTTCCATAAATTCAACAATACGGTTGTAGTTTTCCTGAGCCTCCGGCAAATCCATCTTATTAGCTGCTATAATTTGTGGACGTTTAGCCAAGCGTTCACTATACAGAGTAAGTTCATTATTGATTTTATGATAATCGTCGAGAGGATCTCTGCCTTCTAAGCCGGATACATCCAGGACGTGAATAATAATCCTGGTACGTTCAATATGCCGGAGAAAATCATGGCCTAGACCAACGCCCTCGTGAGCACCTTCGATCAAACCGGGAATATCGGCTAATACAAAGCTCTTGCCTTCAGCCAGACTGACAACTCCCAGTACAGGACTAAGCGTAGTAAAATGATAGGCTGCAATCTCTGGTTTAGCAGCCGATACTTTAGAAATAATACTTGATTTGCCTACACTGGGATACCCCACTAAACCGACATCAGCTAAAAGTTTAAGCTCCAAAAGAAGTGACCGGTCCTCACCGGGCTCCCCTTGCTCGGCAAAGGTCGGAGCACGGTGCACGCTGTTGACAAAGCGGGCATTACCACGACCGCCACGGCCGCCATGGGCAATCACCGCTTCCTGCCCTTCGCCAGTCAAGTCGGCAAGGAGATCACCGGTCAGCTCATCCTTTACAATCGTTCCGGGAGGAACTTTAATCACGAGTGAATTAGCATTCCGCCCATGCATATTTTTGGTCTGTCCGTTTACCCCGTTATCAGCAGTAAATTTTCGTTTGTAACGAAAGTCCACCAAAGTATTAATGTTAGAATCTACAACCAATACTATATCGCCGCCCCGACCGCCGTCACCACCACTGGGTCCGCCTTTCGGGACAAATTTTTCCCGGCGAAAGCTGGACATTCCATGTCCGCCGTCACCTGCTTTTACCGTAATCTTCGCTCGGTCTATAAACATGTAAACTCTCCTCTGACTCTTTTTAGATCAAATCTTTATGTAATATGCGCATTTAAAATGAAACTTAAACGCGGTTAACCGTTCCCCGGCATTCAGTTTGCTTAATATGCAGGCGCACAGCATCAGAGAGCAAAGATGGGTCCTTAGCTAAGTCTTCGATATATTTCATAGCTTTTTCCGTCCGTCCAAGCTGAAGCATGGCATGAATAACTTGTATATGGTTTATAAAATCATGGCGTTGCATCCGTAATAGTCTGAGTAGTTCCTCACAAACCTGATTATCCTCCGATGATTCATTAGCCATACAAGAGTCCTCCCTATTCTGATACTATCTTTCAACTAATTTATATCAAAATGACCCGTTCCGGCCATATGGATCTCAACTTCAAATTTATAATCAGTGCTGCCAGCACTCTAGAGCATATCTTTAAATTATCAAAACGTCCACTGGCAGCGCTTTTCACGGCATACTGCATTAAATTTTTTTGAAATAAGAGCCATTATTCCTGCAAAATTTCGCGTGCCCTTTAGGGTATGCCTTGTCTGCTTAAAAATCATCAGGCATTGACCAGTTCGTTCGCTAATTTTGAAGGCATACCCTAATAAAATTTAAGGGTAAATGAAAATAACACCTGCGGAATGTCCGCAGGTGAATATGCTACATAGCTTCTTCTATAGCGTAAACACTAACTTGCCTGTCATCACGGCCTTTACGCTCAAAGGCCACACGACCGGCAACCTTTGCGTACAAGGTATCATCTCGGCCGATGCCCACGTTTTGTCCGGGATGGAAGTGAGTTCCTCTCTGACGGACTAAGATGCTACCGGCAGTAACAACTTCACCAGCATGCCGCTTAACACCAAGCCGCTTTGATTCACTATCCCGTCCATTACGAGAACTACCTACACCTTTTTTATGAGCAAACAATTGCAGGTTAAGCGAATTAAGCTTAAACATTACAATTCACCTCCCGTATCATAAAATCCGCACAAATTTATGATAATTCTTAGCAATTTCCTCAAAACCCAACAAGATCGTTCCCAAAATTGCATCGGTCAACGTATCCGGTGGTTCCATTAATTCAAAAACCATTTTCCCCTCAGCTATTTCCAGACTTATCGCCCGCTCAAGCTGCCGTTCCAGTCCGAAAACCGCTGTATGGGCCAGTACCGATACAGCCGCACAGACAATATCCTGTCCATGTCGTCCGGAATTAGCATGTCCTGTGACCGAAAAACCTAAAAGCGTTTGGTTGTCATTTCGAATTGGAATGATTGTAATCATAAGTTATGCGTTAATTTTTTCGATAACCACTTTAGTAAACGGTTGACGATGACCTTGACGCTTGCGATAATTGGATTTAGCTTTGTATTTGAAAACTAAAATCTTTTTGCCTTTGCCTTGAGCCATAACTTTACCGGTTACTTTTACAGCTTCCAATACAGGTTTACCAACCAGTACGGCACCGTCCTTTACCACTGTAAGCACACGGTCAAATTCCACTACATCGCCCTCTGCAGCTTCCAGTTTTTCAACAAAAACTACATCGCCTTCTGCAACACGGTACTGCTTTCCACCAGTTTGAATAATTGCGTACATAAATACACCTCCCTGCCTAAATACTCGCCGAATTTGGTACGTCACGGCTTTAAACCGGAAACGTTTATAAACCTTTTCGTGCGGTTGGGGCTGTAAGCCTAATCGCTTACATCATAAAATATTAGCATATAAGGAGTATCTTGTCAATAAATGTTATTCATCTTGATATAGAATTGAAAAAACTTCATCATGCATGGCTGGTACTGCTTCACTAATTAACCTTCGATTTAACTCTTGTTCCATTTTTTGCAGATCTTCCCGCTTTTCCAATACGCCGGCAACTCTTGGGCTGGTCTGAATCACCAACTTGCCCTGCAGTCTCGGCCGGGCGGTAATTTTTCTAAGTTCCCGGCAAATTTGAATGCAGACGGTTTCCGGTGACTGTATCCTCCCCCGTGCCTGACAGCAAGGACAATCCATATACAATAAGCTTTCGATATTTTGTCTTGCTTTTTTTCGCGTCATTTCCACCAAGCCTAAGGCCGTTAATCCGAGAACATTACTTTTGGTCCGGTCCCTTTGCAAGGCAGTTTCCAAAGTAGCAAGAACATTTTGCTTGTGCTCTTCTTTATCCATATCAATAAAATCAATAATGATAATACCGCCAATATCCCGCAAGCGCACCTGCCGGGCAATTTCGGCGGCCGCCTCCAAATTTGTCTTAAGCACGGTTTCCGACAAGTTAGTATTCCCGACAAATTTTCCTGTGTTTACGTCAATAACCGTCAGTGCTTCTGTACGGTCAATAACTATATAGCCGCCGCATTTTAGCCATACTTGCCGCTGGCTTATTTGTTCCAATGCATCGTCTATTCCAAAATGAGAAAAAATATCTCCCTTTCCCCTATGTACCCGTACCTTGGGTATTAAATCAGGCGAACTAAATTTCAATAAATCACACACTCGGTCATAAGCGTCCTGATCATCCAAAGCAAAGCTATCCACATCCGCAGTCAAGTAGTCCCGTACAATCCGAATGACCAGATTTACATCACGGTATAAAAGCAGAGGAGCATGCGCTATTTTAGCTCTGGATAATAAGGTGGTCCAAAGATCACTTAAATACTTCACATCTTTATGTAAATCTTCTTCGCTTTTTCCTTCCGCTACAGTCCTTACGATAATCCCCATACCGGATGGTCGTACAGTTTCAGCCAGCCGTTTTAACCGCTCCCGTTCGGCCTCATTGGCAATCCTGCGTGATATGCCTATATAGTCTACCGTGGGCATAAGCACAACATAACGCCCAGGCAACGTCAGATGTGTTGTGGCACGAGGTCCCTTGCTGCCGATCGCATCCTTGATAATTTGAACCATGATATCCTGACCAACTGTCAACGGATGATTTGCTGTCGGGGACGCACCGGATGTTTTGGGAATAACATCTCCCGTATATAAGAACGCATTTTTTTCCCGCCCGATATCAACAAAAACAGCTTGCATGCCTGGCAATACATTTTTTACTTTCCCTAGATATATGTTGCCGACAATATTGGAACTTTCTGTACGTTCCACCGACACTTCCACTAATTCTCCGTCTTCCAGCAATGCCATTCTTGTTTCTTCCGGATCGATATTGGCGACAATGGTCTTTAGCATAAATCACCCTCCTCGCTTAAGATAACTCCAGTGGCGTTATCACCTGATCCTGTCCGGCAATATAAAGACCGGTACGGTGAATTAAAGCCGCTTCTTTGCCAGCAGGAAATGAAAATTGATCGACCAGAACTGAAAAAACATCGCCCGGTTTTATACTGCCTGTCGGTGTAATTTTGATAGCCGCTTCGATGATAACTTCATTTCCATTATTGCTTAGCTTAAGGTCCTGCAGTAAAAAGTCCTTTATAAGAACTTCCTTCTTTCCCTTAGGGGTCTCTTTTACAAAGTGAATATGCTCGGTTCTATTAAACCGCTCAGTACTTTCATAAGCCTTGTCCAACATGGCTACTGACGGCAAAGTAACCAAAAGTTTATACGTTGCCAGGTTTACAACCGCCATAAGGGCCGGGCTTTTTTCTGTCGCTTCTTTTGCCCGTCTTATCTGTATGCCAGTGGGTAAACACTGCGTCAAGCAGGCAATCACTGTAGTAGAGTCAACCGGTTCTTTCCATTCAATATCCAAATATTCCGCGCTGCTCGTAACGCCTACTGCCAAGGCTGACGCAAAGGAAATCTTCATATGAGGATTAAAGCCTTCCGAATAAGCGACTGGCAAATTAGCCCGCCGTATTGTTCGCTCCAGCGTCCGGGCATAATCTAAATGTGAAATATAACGGATTTCTTCTTCCTTGGTTAATTCTAAACGAGTTTTAGGCATGGGCTTCTTGCCTCCAATCAATTACCTTTGCTGTTAACTGGGGGCATACGCCACAGGCCTCACAGCGATCCCGCCGGCAGTCTATTGTGTAGGCTGCTGCTATCGCTTGCTCATATTCACGCAATAAAAACGCCTTATGCACGCCGGAGTTTAAATGATCCCACGGCAGTACCTCATTTTCTGGCCGGTTTCGCCCGGCATAAAAATGCGGATCGATCCCTTCTGCCTGAAAAGCCTGCATCCATATGTTGAAATCAAAGTGTTCCGACCAGCCGTCAAATTTAGCACCGTTCTTCCAGGCCCGGTGGATAACCTTGCCTAAACGGCGGTCACCCCGGGCAAAAACACCCTCTAAGAAACTGGTTTTTGCGTCGTGCCAGTTAAAAGAGATGCCGCTTTGTTTTAATAAGGATTTCAATAATTCTTGTTTTTCTTCTATTTCCTCTATCTTATTCTGACCGAACCATTGAAAGGCCGTCTGCGGTTTGGGCACAAACGAAGATACACTTACTGTAACTTTTGCCCCGCGACGTCCTTTAAGCCGCTTATAGCAATCCATCACCCGTCGGGCCATATCGGCAATCCCCCGCACGTCCTCTTCCGTCTCAGTCGGCAAACCAATCATAAAATACAGCTTGACAGTCGACCAGCCGGCAGTAAAGGCCGCACTGACAGCATCCTGCAAATCGTTCTCGGTAACCCCTTTATTGATAACATCCCGCATTCGCTGCGTACCCGCTTCCGGTGCAAAAGTCAGACCGCTTTTACGGACTTGCTGAACCTCCTGCGCCAACTGAATAGAAAAGCTGTCAATTCTAAGCGACGGCAAGGAAACACTGACTCCCTGTTCTTTAAAAGTTGTTATCAACGTACGAATCGTGTCGTGCAGGCAGGAATAATCGGCAGAGCTTAACGAAGTGAGGGAAATTTCACTGTATCCGGTATTTTTGACCAAATCCTGAGCTAGCTTCAGCAATGTGCCGGGTTGTCGCTCCCGTACCGGCCGGTAAATCATTCCGGCCTGGCAAAAGCGGCAGCCCCGTGTACAGCCACGAAACAGTTCCAGCATAATCCGGTCATGAACAATATCTAAAAAGGGTACGACCGGTTTCGTTGCAAACATGGCAGCATCCAAATCATGAACTATTCTTTTGGTTACTGTTGGCGGTACACCTTCTTCTTTCGACGTAATCGCCAGAATTGTACCGTCTGCCTGATAAACAACCTGATACAAAGAAGGAACATATACGCCAGGTATCAGAGCCGCTTGCTTAAGGAAGACCGGTTTGCCACCTGTTTCTCCCGAACGCTTCCAGGCTGAATAGGCATTAAGGACATCCAGCACAACCTCTTCCCCTTCGCCTAAAACCAACAAATCAAAAAAATCGGCAACAGGTTCGGCATTGAACGCACAGGGACCACCGCCGATAATCAGCGGAAAAGAATCATCCCGTTCCTCTGCCAGAACGGGAATATGCGCTAAATCCAGCATATTCAAAATATTACTATAGCTTAATTCATATTGCAGTGAAAAGCCGACGAAATCAAGCTCTTTTAGCGGTGTAAAAGTCTCCAGCGTATATAGTGGTATATTGTGTTCTCTCATTTGCGCTTCCATATCTACCCACGGGGCATAAACCCGCTCGGCAGCGATTGAAGCATGTTCGTTCAAAATTTGATAAAGAATCTTTAAACCCAGATTGGACATGCCTACTTCGTACACATCCGGCAGTGCCAGAGCTATCGTAACATCCACTTGGGAATGATCCTTTTTTATACTGTTCAACTCATTGCCGGTATAACGGCCGGGTTTGACAACTTGTGTCAGGATGGATTGGCTTATCTTGACCATGCTTACCTCCAAAAATTGCAGCAAATAGCGTTGCGCTTCTCCTAGTATATTTCCTATATAAAACCATATTTAACCCTACGTTCTACGTATATAAAAAAAATCCTGCCAATATTATAAAAAATGGCCAATAGGAACATGCAGCCCTTTTTCCGGTAACTGTTCCCAAATTTCCGTTTCCGTTAGCATTCCCCGGTACTTCAGCTTATCCTGCTGAACAATCAGCACGACATAATATTCATTGGGCCCAAAGTTATGAATTAGCTCCTGAACAGGAACTTGCTCGATAACGGTAAAATGTGTAGTGGGCATTAAACCGCGCGAGGTTAGCTTTGCCTTTTTGCCTGCTAAAATTCGCATCGTGCGAAAGCCAGTGATAATGGCTTCCTTCTGTGAGGCTACATAAATAAATACCCCGCTGACAATAAAAGTTAAGTTAATTTCATTAAGATATAAGTAATACCAAAATGCTCCGAATAAAAGCCCGGCACTGACCAGTCTGCTAATTTTAATAGTAACGGTTGTTGCCTTTTTATACCCATAGTAAGAGGTTAGATATGCCCTCAGAACTCTTCCCCCGTCAAGCGGCAGCGCCGGAAGCAGATTAAAGACCGCCAGGACAAGATTGACGTAATAATAAAAGAGCAAGATTTCTTGCCAGGTTGTCGTCATCTGAATCGCCAAGTAGCAGCAGGCTGCCAATGTTAGGCTGGCAACAGGGCCGGCGAAGGAAATAAATATTTCGCTTCTTGTGCCCGCCTCATTTAAACAATCTATCTTTGCCACCCCGCCAAAAGGCAATAGTTCAATTTCCTTGACCTTTAATCCCGCAATACGTGCAGCAATGGCATGAGCAAGCTCATGCCATAACACAGCGCTAAACAAGAGTGTAATTTTACTGCTTAAACCTGCCAGTACAAAAAGCAGCAGGACTATTAAAAACCAATTGTTGAGCTTTAGTTTAATTCCCTGAATACAGCCAATCCGCAACAAGTGTCACTTCCCTTCCTTGGTTTGGGCTTCATATTTAATTCTTGTTAACGGATCTATCGCTTTTCCCTGTTCACGTAATTCAAAATATATTTTTTTATTACCTGAACGGGCAATGACCTGCCCCTGGCTGACTTTTTCTCCTTGACTGACAATGACTTCACCTAAATATCCGTACATAGTATCCAGCCCATTACCATGTTCGATAATAACTGTTTTCCCATAAACTTGACTGTCGGCAATCAATTTTACACTGCCTGCGGCTGCTGATTTTATTGTCGAACCGGGAACGACTTCTATCTCAATGCCTTGCTGAAGCTCACCCTGACTTACCTGATTTTTATTCCAGCCAAAGAAACTGACGATTTTTCCTTCTACCGGCTTTGTCATGTAAGCCAGAGGATCCGGCGGTTTGGGCATTTGATTTGCCATATTCTTAAAAACCGCTAAATCCAGGTCATTAGGCAGGTGTTGGCTTATTTGCGTAGCTACATAGGTAAAATCGGTTTCGGTCGTCAATATATAATGAACCCCTTTATCCATGATTTGTCCCACATAGGTTTCCGATATGTGGGCCCCGTATACAGCAGTGAATAAAAGAATAGCAATAGCAGGGCGTTTCAGCCAGCTATAATTATATTCATGTTCCGTGTAACGCCAATTATCCCGCGGTGTCCGGGCGTCTGACCAACGATTCCATAAATTAGCCATATGTTCCCCCTAGACCATGTAAGTCCTATAACAAACTATATGCAGGATATGGATAAATATAACAAAAGCGCACCGTCAAGGTGCGCCTTCTAAAACAAAATTTTTTGCCGTCGCATGTAGATATTCAAAAGAATACCGATACTGATCATATTGGTAGTCAACGAGCTAACACCATAACTCATAAGAGGCAAAGGTATTCCGGTAACTGGCATGATACCAGCAGTCATCCCGACATTAACCAATACATGAAAGGTCAACATGGAGGTAATGCCAGTAGCCAACAGAGTTCCGAAATTATCTTTAGCCAGACCAGCTATCTTTATTCCACGGTATAATAGGAAAAAATACAAAAGAAGTATGATAACGGCCCCGACAAACCCCAATTCTTCACCAATAACCGCAAAGATAAAATCCGTATGGTTTTCCGGCAGAAAGTTCAATTGACTTTGCGTTCCGGCAAACAAACCTTTGCCAAACAGCATTCCTGAACCAATCGCAATTTTAGATTGAATGATATGATAACCGGAACCCAGGGGATCAACATTGGGATCAATAAATACAGTAAGCCGCATTTTCTGATAGTCCTTTAAAAAATGCCAGAAAATTGGCATGAAGGCAGCTGCCGCTGAAAAAATAAGTAGTAAATGCTTGCTGTTAATCCCCGCAACAAAGATCATTCCGAATAAAATAGCAAGAAAAACCAGTGAGGTCCCCAGGTCCGGTTGTTTTAGAACCAGTAAAAAAGGAATACCGACATAGAGAAAAACCGGTATAATTTCTTTAAAAGAGTTAAGTTTTCCCATCTTCTTATCCAATAGACTGGCGAGCGAGATAATCATAATCAGTTTGGAGAATTCCGAAGGCTGCAAGCTAATCGGACCGATTTGAATCCAACGCTGTGCCCCCAAGGCAGATTGGCCGACAAACATAACCGCCAATAACATAACCAGATTAATTCCATACAGTGTATTCCCAAATTTGGACAGAGACTTGTAATCAAAATGCAGCATAACAAATATGAAAATAACATTCATTAGTGCAAAAATCCCCTGCCGTTGCACATACCAGTACCGGTCCTCACTAGGGGTATTAATGTGGGTGGCACTACCGATGATAATTAAGCTGACTAAAATAATAAGACTTGTTACGATGATTACACTAAAATCCAGATTTTTCAAAAGACGCCGACTAAGCATTCATATTACACTTACCTTTCCCTATTGATGAGCACTAATTTATTATAATAGGATTTTTACTTTCAGTCCAGTAAAAGCATAGAAGCAAGGAATAGCCTTATGAGTCTGCTATGCCTTGCTTCTAAATTCCAGTCATTAGTCCTGAGACCATGCACCGCGTTTCATCCTGTTGACAGGAATATTAGCCACTAATGCCACCGATGAGTTGGTGTTAGTTAGATTGACCTCCATATCCCTTTCATTAATCTCCATATAATTAGAAATGACCCGGATCATATCATCTTTTAATATTTCCATGAATTGAGGAGAAACATTGGCCCGGTCATGCACTAAAACCAACCGTAGCCGTTCTTTTGCAATATCCTTTGACCCTGCGCTATCCTTGCCAAATAACCGTTGAATCATTTCAAACACTTTTCAATCCCCCCTCAAAAGCCAAAAATTTTCTTCAATTTCTTCATAAAGCCATCATTGGTTTCCAATGTCATTAAGGGGATATTTTCCCCCATAAGCCGGCGTACAATATTACTATACGCCGTTCCGGCCAAGGAAATTGGATTTGCTACAGCCGGCTCGCCGCGATTGGTTGAAATAACAATGTACTCGTCTTCCGGGATAATTCCCAGCAAATCAATGGCCAGGATTTCTATAATATCATCAATATTCATCATATCGCCCTTCTTTACCATGCTGGGCCGTATACGATTGACAATCAGTTTTGGATTATGCTTTCCCTCTGATTCCAACAATCCGATAATCCTGTCCGCATCCCGAACAGCCGATACTTCCGGCGTTGTAACAATTATCGCCCGATCGGCACCGGCAATGGCATTCTTAAAGCCCTGTTCAATACCGGCCGGACAATCGATGATAACATAATCAAATTGCTCCGCTAATTCCTGGGATAATTGACGCATTTGTTCGGGACTGACCGCATTTTTGTCTCTTGTCTGAGCTGCCGGAAGCAGATAAAGCGTTTCATAACGCTTGTCCCGGATTAAAGCTTGTTTTAAGCGGCAATTTCCTTCTGTAACATCTACTAAATCATATACAATCCGATTTTCAAGTCCCATGACAACATCTAAATTTCTAAGTCCGATGTCGGCATCAATTAAAACGACTTTTTTACCTAGCAACGCAAAACCTGTCCCTAAATTGGCAGTGGTAGTCGTTTTGCCGACGCCACCTTTACCAGATGTAATTACGATCACTTCTCCCATGAATTAACCTCCTAGAGAATAGCTGGTTCAATGATTACCGCACCATCTTTGACGCGTGCAGTTTCAACATATTCCGGATAATCAATATGATCTGGAGCCCTTGCAATGAGTCCGGCGATTCTAATCTGCGAAGCCATCAGTTTATTGGCGGTAATGGTTGCCTGTTCATCCCCATAAGCCCCGGCATGTACCACGCCGCGGCAAGTGCCGTAGATAATAATATCACCGCCGGCAATCAGTTGAGCTCCTGGGTTGATATCGCCAAAAACAATAATGTCTCCGCTATACACAATCTCTTGTCCATTACGCAATGTCTTTTTTATCACCAATTCCTCCGGAACAGACGCCTGAGTCGTTTCTGCTAAAGCAGTATCGCCGCCAACACAAAGGGCGGTTTCCGCTATGCTCCAGGAAAGACCATGGCTTGTAAACAGCTCGGTTAATTGTCCCTGTTGTTCCGGTGTGAGTATGCGTACGGCAGATGAAATATTCACCACAGCACCATTACTAAAAAATTTCGCCGCTGATTCCAGCTTTCTCCTGAGTTGTTGCATAATTTCGCCAAAGTCAGCGGATTCGTTCAATAATAACTGTAGCCCGGTTTTACTTCCTTTAAATATTACATCTTCCTGCATATCATTCTCCTAAATTTTACCATGAATTAACTGCCAATTACAATCATATTTCGCGACAATTGGCAAATTTTCCTGCAATAAAAAATGATTTACAAAAATTATGCTTTATAAAATAAATGAGGAACATGAGTTATTCTCATATTCCTCATTTATTTTATAAAGCAACCCTTGTTCTGTAAATCTTGGGGGCTTCTGTGGCCGTCTGATTAATATTAAAGGCCGCCTCCATAATTTTTTTGGCTATCGGAACAGCAGAAGAGGCGCCGAAACCACCTTGTTCAACAATAACAACAACAGCAATCCGGGGATCATCATAAGGGGCATAGGCGACAAACCAGCCGTGATCATCGCCATGAGAGTTCTCGGCTGTACCGGTCTTCCCGGCAATAGGTACCGGAAAGTCCCCGAAAGCTTCCGAGGCTGTTCCGCCTTCAGCCGCCACTTCCCGCAGTGACTGGCGAATTAAAGATAGCGTACGCTCTGAAAGCTGAACCTGTCCGACCTCTTCCGGTTCAAACGTTTTTACAACATTGCCATCGGGAGCAAGAATTTTGCTTACTAAATGGGGCTTAAAACGATGTCCGCCGTTAGCTACCTGACTAATGATCTGCAGCATTTGTAACGGCGTCGCCAATTGAAAGCCTTGCCCAATCGCAGCGTCAAAAGTTTCCGACAAGTACCAGTCTTCACCATATACCTTTTCCTTATAACGACGATTGGCTACCAAACCGTCTGACTCACCAGGAAGATTAATCCCGGTAACAGCTCCCAGCCCAAACATACGGGCATACCTTTCCAGATTGTCAATACCCAGCCGGTTGCCCATTTCATAGAAGTATACATTATCTGATTTTGCCAGAGCCTGCTTAAAATCAATCCACCCTAACGCTTCCCCCATGGCATTTCCTTTCGGAATAATCCAGTGCTTACCCGTATCTAGTATCTTTTCTTCGGGAGTCACCTTGCCCAACTCCAGTGCAGCAGCACCGGTGATAATTTTAAAAGTAGACCCGGGCGGATACTCGCCGGATATCGCTTTATTATCCATAGGATGATTAGGATTTTCATTAATTTCTTTCCACTCTTTTAAAGAGATACCACGTGAAAAAAGATTGGGATTAAAAGCCGGCCGGCTAACCATGGCCAGTATTTCACCATTCTTGGGATTCATGGCAATGGCAACAGCTGCCTTCGCCTTGGTAAACTCCGTCTTAGTCTGCAGATAGGTTAACTGCTCGTCAATAGCTGCTTCAGCCGCCTTTTGAATCCGGTAATCAATCGTCAACACCATATTACTGCCAGGTACAGGTTCTTTTTTCCCTAATACCTGTACTGGCCGGCCGGTAACATCTACCTCGACCTGACCACCACCATCAATACCACGCAGCTCACGGTCATATACCTTTTCCAAACCGAACTTGCCAATAATATCAGCGGATTTATAGCCGTTCGCCTTGCCTTGCTCTAATTCAACATCATTAATTTCACTGACATAACCAAAAATATGGGCGCCAAGTTCATTGTTGATGTAATTGCGGATTGGTTGTATCTCAATAACCACTCCGGGAAGTTCACTGCGACGTTCCTCAATCTTAGTAACAATATCCGGACCGATATCCGTTTTTATCCGAATCGGTTCGAAATTTCCCGAATTTTGTTTTAACTTATTTTGAATATCAACTACGCTCATATTCAGGATTTCCGATAGCTTATGAATGACTTCATCCGGTACGGGACCGGTAATCGGCAGTAACGAGACGGCAAAGCCCGGACGGTTTGACACTAAGGCAACGCCATTGCGGTCATAAAATATGCCCCGAGGGGCCATAATGGGAATCAATCTAATTCTATTACCGTCTGCCAGGTCTTCATAGAACTTACCTTGTGCCACTTGCAAGTAACCCAACCGGCTAATAAGTGCTATAAAGACTAACACTACAATCATTCCCAGTATATCAAGACGGTATGTCGAACGTTTGAGAAGCACACCAACAGCCTTCTTTCTAAGCATAATACCTTGCCTGTTGCCAAAGGTCTGCCGGCCGTCTTAAAATCTGGAATCCCGTTTAATTGTCAGGACACGGCTAACCACTTGGTGAATAGGAACAGATATGATCATATTATAACCTAACAATGGTAGTATATAATTAACCAGGATGGGAACAGGCTGAATGGTGTAGCCTAAAAAGCCCAGAACAACCAGCAAGATCAGGCTATTGAAAATAGTAGCCGCAGCCATGGCCAATATGGGGAGAAAGATATGATCTTTAAAAACTTTTCTTTCGACCAAACCAAATACATAGCCTATCAACAATTTTGACAGAATATTTAATCCAAATAAATTACCAATAGCCAGGTCTTGCAGCAATCCGGCAAAGAAACCTATTCCCACACCTTTTTCTTTCCCTTGCAGTAATCCCGTAGACACGACAACCATGAGCAATAAATCCGGCTTTACACCATAAATCGCAAATAATGGAATAATCGTAATTTGCAAAACCAGCGTAATGATCAAAAGGCCTGCCCAAATCAATATGCTCATCTGGTTACCCCTTGCGGGTTAGCTGCCTGACCTGATTGTGGAGTCGGCGTGGCGGCCGGAGCCGGGAGTTGTGGAACCGGTTCGCGTGAATGCACAAGAACAAAAACCTCTTCAATTCTATCAAAATCCACACTGGGCTTTAAAATAGCGTATTTCAGCAATCCGCCGTCTTCATTTATTACATCCAAAACTTCCCCTATTGATAAGCCTTTGGGATAGATACCGCCAAAACCGGAAGTAATAATTTTATCGCCCTTAATGATATCCGCGTCACGGGCAATGTTTACCATACGGGGAGTTAAGGGATTGGCCGGAGCACCTTCCACAATGGCCGCAACCCGTGATTCAGTCCGTTGGACCAAAGCCCCTACGGCACTGCGGGGATCAAGAATCAGTTGAACTTTAGCTGTACTTCCCGTGACACTGACGATATTGCCAACCAGTCCCTGTGGTGTCACGACTGGCATGTCCTTCGCAATACCGGCTGCACTACCCTGGTTAATAATAATTGTACTTGTCCAGGAACCGGGATCACGGGCAATAATGCTCGCCAGGACAAAGTCGAACTGGGGAGCCCCTTTTTTATAGTCCAGCATAGTGCGCAACCGGGTATTTTCCGCCAACACTTCTGTTGCGGCTTCCTCATTTTGACGCAGTCTTTCATTTTCCGCTTTTAAAAGCTGGTTGTCCCGATATACGGTAATCAACTGACCGGAAAACATCCCAGCTTGCTGTAAGCTATATCCCACTTTACTAAAAACATATTCAGCCGGTGCCAAAACCGTAGCAACAATTTTTTCCATGATAGTAAAATGGTACTTTCCTTGTGCTGCAAAACTCGACAGCAAAAAGACGGTAATTACAGCCACCAATAAGATGACCGTCTTTTTGTGAAAACTCCGCACCATCTTGGCTCCCTTCTAACAATACAATTCAGTTTATTACCTTACTTAGCCAAGTTTTTTAGGCGACATTAATACCCGTTTTAAAAGGTCAATGCTCTCTAGCGCTTTACCGGTACCGATTCCGACACAGGATAAGGCATCTTCGGCAATATGAACCGGCATGCCGGTCTCACGGCTCAACAGCCTGTCCAATCCCCGCAGCAAAGAACTTCCGCCGGTCATTACAATTCCACGATCCATAATATCCGAAGCTAGTTCGGGAGGAGTTTTTTCCAAAGTAACTTTAACAGCCTCAATGATCCCGGAAACCGGTTCATTGAGCGCTTGCTGTACCTCACGTGCTCTGATAGTTAACGTCTTCGGCAGCCCTGTTACCAGATCGCGACCGCGAATATCCATAGTTTCATCTACTTCCGGAATAATTGCCGCGCCGATATTTACCTTAACTTCTTCGGCTGTACGTTCACCGATCATTAAATTGTAGGTCCGCTTAATATATTGAACAATTGCCTCATCCATTTCATCACCGCCGATACGGATCGACCGGCTGGTAACAATTCCTCCTAAAGAGATTACGGCTACCTCTGTAGTACCGCCGCCGATGTCCACCACCATATTGCCGGTAGGCTCATGAACTGGCAAGCCTGCCCCAATGGCTGCAGCCATCGGTTCTTCAATCAAATACGCCTCTCTGGCACCGGCCTGAATAGTGGCATCAATGACAGCACGTTTTTCAACCTCGGTAACGCCGGAAGGAACACCGACTACGACCCGTGGTCGAATTACCGATTTCGTATCAATAGATTTGCGAATAAAGTATTTAAGCATAGCCTGAGTTACGTCAAAATCAGCGATGACGCCATCCTTGAGCGGCCTGATGGCCACAATGTTGCCAGGTGTACGACCAATCATCAGCTTTGCTTCCTCGCCCACTGCCAGTACCTCTCCGGTGTCTCTCTGAATGGCAACAACCGAAGGCTCTCTAAGCACAATGCCTTTTCCTTTAACATGAACTAATGTATTTGCAGTTCCTAAGTCTATCCCCATATCACGCGATAAAGACCGAAATAAATTCACAACAACTACCCCTTTCAAAACCGTCTAAAATCAATTAGTTATATTATTCCCTTTTCCTTTAGGCTAACATACTTGTTATCACCAATAATCACGTGATCCAGTACGGAAATATCCAAAATTTTCCCGGCATCAATTAGTTTTTTGGTTAACGCAATATCATCCTTACTAGGATTCGGATCCCCGCTGGGATGATTGTGCAGCAAAATAACCGAAGCAGCCGGATAATGTATTACTTCACGAAAGACTTCTCTTGGATGTACCAAAGAAGCATTCAAAGTCCCTACAGATATGACTGGAGTTGCTAGTACATGGTTTTTTGTCGATAACAATAAAATCATAAAAAGTTCTTTGTTTTCATATCTAAGCCTGGACATCATCAAATCAGCAACATCACGGGGAGAATGAATGACCGGTTTTTCGAGAATTGTCGAAGAGTGCAATCTTTTGCCCAATTCAATGGCAGCAACAATTGTCACTGCCTTTACCATACCAATTCCCTTAATCTTACTGATTGCTTGCGGAGAAATATTGGAAAAGGCACCGATTCCTGTACTTTCATATTGCTTTAAGAGACGCTCAGCCACTCGCATAACCGAGTCCTGCTTTGTCCCGCTTCTGAGCAAAATCGCCAGCAATTCCGCATTACTTAATGCCTCCGGTCCTTTTGCCAAAAGTTTTTCCCTTGGTCGTTCCTCCTGCGGCAACTCTTTTATCATTAAAGACTTTGCTTCTAATTTTCCTGTCATGGCAGGAAAACACCAGCCTTCTTTAAAATTTTTGCCAGTTTGTAAATAGGAAGTCCAACAACATTAAAATAACAGCCATGAATGCTTTCGACAAAAAGCGCTCCCTTTTCCTGTATGCCATAAGCGCCTGCTTTGTCCATCGGTTCGCCGCTGGCAACATAGCGGTCTATTTCTTCTTGCGATAAATGGCCAAATTTAACTTGCGTAACCGAAAAGTCAGTCCAAATATGTCCGGAGCTACACTGTATAACGGCCAAGCCGGTAACGACCTTATGTGCTTGTCCCGATAAAGCGTTAAGCATGTCTTTGGCTTCAATCTGGCTGCGAGGCTTCCCAAACACCTGACCGTTCAATACGACTAGCGTGTCCGCACCAATGACCAACGTATCATCCAATTTGCGGGCTGCTACATCCATAGCCTTAGCTTTTGCATGGGCAACAACCAGTTCATCGGGCGGCAATTTTAACGAATTATCTTCTTGAACGGTACTGGGTAAAACCTCAAAAGCACAGTCCATTTGCCGCAAAAGCTCTTGCCGCCGCAAAGAAGCGGATGCCAGCACAATCTTCATAAGCTCGTCTCCTAAAAGCGCCTAAACAATAAGGCTGCAATAATCAGTCCCAAGATGCTAATTAGGTTCGGATTCAGCGAAAACCCAAAAACAAATTTGATCACATATAAGTTAATAGCAATCGGAGGCAGATCAAAAATGGAAAACGTCTTGACTAGATAAGGAGCAATTCCGGAAAATATTGCCGTCGAAGCAATGACTTCCCCTAATATTCCACCTAAAATCGCTCCTGTTACAAGAAACAACGCTAAAACTCCAAAGCTTTTACTCCTGCTGTTTCTCATGCTATGCCTCCCATAAGTGATGTCCAGTGAAAACAACTAAAACTCCAAAGGTTACTCTTCGACAACAAACAAAATAATCCTTGTGTGTACAAGGACTTTCAACATAAACTTTTGCAGAAAAGTAAACTATCCACCAGCATGTTCTAGCTTAGACCATTGTACATCAAAAGAGCTATGAATGCAATTATGACATCCAGGTATTTTATTTAGGGATTATTTCTAAATTAACGGAACAATCTTAGGCGTATGATTTTTTGCGCCAGAATAGGCAACAGGTAGCGTTTTACGAATAGTTTACAAACAAGCCTTATAAGTCAGGACCACCCGTAAAACGGGTGGCTTGATTACGCCCTATAAGGGCAAGGTACTAGCTGAGTCTCAAGACTCACTGAAAAAGTCCGCCAACCGCATAACCTTTTCAGTCAGCCCCTAAAGGGGCTCTTTTTATGACTTTTTCACGGGCTCACCCGTAAACGGGTCTGTCAATTCCTTCAAACTTAGCTGGTCGACAATTATATCTTCTTGTAACTGCTCTCGGATATATTTTGCTATTGCCTCTTTGTTTCGTCCCACCGTATCCACAAAATATCCTTTGCACCAAAAATGCCTGTTTCCATACTTATATTT